>NZ_PJBU01000075.1:0-75895 GCF_002863645.1 Psychrobacter sp. MES7-P7E
GTACTTAAGTATTTATTTCTTATCGAGCCGTCTTTAACTATCGGGTTTAAATCGTTGAGGTGTTATGAGTTTTCGCCATCAGTATGTTATCGGTGACTTACAAGGTTGCTATGCTGCGTATCTACAATTGCTAAAAACACTGGATTTTGATCCTACCCAAGACAAGTTATGGTTTGCTGGTGATCTGGTAGCACGCGGCGAGGACTCATTGAACACACTGCGTCATGTCAAAGCGTTGTGTGAGCAAGGCGCTGCGGCAACGGTATTGGGCAATCATGATCTTAATTTGATAGCAGTCTGGCGCGGTGCAGCCAAGCTTAAAAATAAAGACAAAACCGCACCTATCTTTGCTGCGGATGACTGTGATGATTTGCTTGAATGGTTACGCAGGCAGCCAATATTGGCTTATCCTGATGAGCATACTGTATTGGTACATGCGGGTATTCCACCGCACTGGAGTATTGAAGCAGCTGCAGGGTATGCACAGCAATTAGAAGCTCAGCTGCAAAGTAATTTAGCGCAGCTCGACCAATTGCTGCCAAATCTATATAGCAAAGAAGCGGATGAATGGCATGCAGGTATCGAAGGATTTACTAAGATGCGGGCGATCGCTAATTACTTTACGCGTATGCGCTTGTGTAAGCAGGATGGGTCGCTTGAGTTTAGCTTTTCAGCAGGCTTAGATGAGGCTATGCCAACCGATTTTTTGCCTTGGTTTGAGTGGAAAGTACCGCGCACTCGTAAGATACTATTCGGTCATTGGGCTGCGCTAAAAGGCGAGATTGATTTGCCACATGCGCGCGCACTCGATGGTGGCTGCGTGTGGGGTAATTATCTATTGGCTTATCGATTGGGTGACGGCAAGGTTTTTACTTCAAGCGCACAGTGCCCGAGTCCATAAAGAGGGTTATAAGCGTCTTAATATATAAGGCTAAATAAACAGTCTGTTATAAGTAGTTCCATTATACCAGTCTGTTTTAAGTAGTCTGTTAATAGACTTAAAGGGTGAAATAACTGGTTTCGTTGGGGTATACTCAAAAAATAAATCCTTTAAACGATAAATCATCTATTAACAGTCTGGCTGTTCAAAAACTTGATTTTAAATCCATAGGCCTAGTTGTATGGCGTTTTGCCATATATTTGCCCAGTAAGGGTAAGCAAAACATTGGTAATTGAAAAGCACCCAGTAACGGTAGAAACACCGCACCCATAAAGGGTACAGTTATGGTGTAAGAAAGTAATACATTGCGTCCGCCACATACCAGCGCCGCGACAATAGCATTCTCATAGCCAAAACGCCGATATATTATATAAGCGGTAAAATAAAACACCAATGCCAATACCGAACTTAGCACTAGTAATAACAACGCTTGCCAGGGATTATGGTCAAACGTAGTACGAAATCCTGCCATCAGTCCCAGTGGAAACAACATCAGCAGTAAAATATTAAACTGCCCAATTTTGGGATAATAACGTGACAAAATAGCAGGTGGAACAAACCGACGCACTCCCACAGCTAGCACCATTGGCATGAAAATATAAACTAACAAGCGTTTGACATAAAGACCAACGTCTAAATTCGAACTTTCATCGCCTAATAGCCATAATACGCCTAATAATGTACAGGGCATAACGAGCGTAGCAGCGATAGTTTTTGCCGTCGCCAGTTGTGCATCAAATCCCACCGCATTGACCAACGCACCACTACCGAATAATGGGGCAGTGGCACCAAGACCTGCAATCGCCAATAGCCAATCGCCACGTACACCGAGTGCATAAGCAATTACTATTAAAGCTAGACTCATGCCCCCGCTTTGTAACAAGGCAAAAACCCATACATAGCTTGTCGCTATACGCTTTAAAAGTGCATATTGGTCAATGCCTAGTAAAGTAAAAAACATCAAGAAGAACAATATTTGGGGTAAATATACCAATACTGCATTGGATAAGTTTGGAAAAACAAAGCCCATAATTGCACAAACTGGCATAATTAATGTGCTATGGCGCGCAATAAAACTAAGCAGCATGGCCTTTCCTAATAAAAAATGTTTTTTTGATACATATGCTGAACCACGCTGGGATTGTTTGATATCCAACAATCTTAGAGAGTATTAAAATTCCGAGGTGTCTCATATACCTACCACATTGATGCCTGTATAGCGCATCGATCACAGATAGAATATGTATGGTAAGTACACCACGAAGTACACTGTGACTGTTTTAGCGAGTTAAAACGTTGATACCATTAGCCGACAGCTTAATATTCAAGTCCTCACTAGGGTACCGAACCAGTGAAAGCACCTGATTGGTTCGCTGTAGGTACATCTTAATATGATAATACCTTTAAAGTATTTAGTTTAGCTGGTTCATATCCTTGTCTATCAGAGTAGAGTGGTCAATTTTAAATATTGGATACACATCAATAATAGTAAGTCTTTTAGCGTATAAATCCTGATAATTCAGATATTCTATAATGATCTGATTTTCATATATCATGACCCTCATCGCTCCTTCTTCATATATCTTAAATATTAATGCTTCATCTTGATATATATAAGCAGATATTGAGTTCTGAATATCACTGATAGAAAAAACCATTTTTTTATTTTGTGTATCAATGAATGTGGATTCTAGCAAACCATCATTATCTATATGACTCTCGCATCCAAACATCTCCATAAAATCTACATCTTTAGGATAAAAGAACGACATTTTCTTTCCTATGATCAAAGTCTGTGGTCAATTAATTTAGTACAATTTAGGATGATAGACAAAAGAATGCTAATTATATAGCCAATGCTTCGCTACCTTTATAGCGCATCGAACATACTCTGATAACAGACGTTATGACAAATAATTTTAGTAACAACAGTCGATCGAGCATAAAGCCACCGCAACTACCTATTTAACTAGGCAGCTTTGGTGGTTTTTTAGGTTTTGGTAGAGGTGTTTTTGCATCACCAGTTTGCTTGTCATCAGAGTCAGTGTAGTGTGGCTCATCACTAACAACATCGCTATCAATCGCACTTATCGTTTTGGTGGCCTTATCGTATTGGATATCATCGGTATAAGGAACGCTGTTTAGTTCGTCATCGATTAAACCATCGTCCAAATCCATTACCTTTTCAGGAGAGTTATACGGCTGCGTATGCTCATCTGTCGGCTGCTTTTCATAGTTGATATCTGTATTGGTCTGAGAATATTGAGCATCAGCATGTTTAGATTCAGGCAGTATCCTGACATCAGACAGACGCCTTACCACATAATTACTTGGTATAGATTTGCCATTTTTTTGTGCGGAAGTGTCATCAAATATCATGTGACCCTGACTGTCGATACGCGCATATTTCATTGGCTTATCACGTGGCCAGAAAAAGTCAGACGGATGGCTAATAATATGGCCAAATACCAGTTTTGTGAGGCGACTCCATTCAAAAAAGCGAACTTCTTTAGAACGTAGGGCGACAAACAGTGCCAACGAAAAGCTAACGATCAAGTTGACCAGACCAATAAGGGCCACGCCAAGTATAGAAATTAGGATGAGGCTCCAGCTGATGTCATCAGCAGATATATTGAATAGTCCGTGTGCCAAGTTTGCTGAAGCAAAGGCAATGTGACGAATATCAATTGGTAAGCCGAAGATATAGCCGATAGTCGCGGTACTACCTAAGAACACCCCAAATAAGAAGTTACCCATGATAGCGCCCAAGTTGGCCTCTATAAAGCCGCCTAAACGCTGAAGCCATGAACTAGGCAATATGTATTTTAATAATTTGTGACGTTGTATGCGTGCGCCTACGTTGTTATAAACTGCCAAGTTATCGTAGTAGCCGGCAATCAAACCAGATAAGAATAGGTAAACCCCAGCAATGGCAGCATGGGGTAGTGCTAATGAGTGAAAGGGGTCGAGATCATGTAACAGGTGTCCTGCTTTTTCGGTATCGATCATTGGCGCGCCAGTATATTGCAACCAAGCAAAAGAGATAATCAAGGCGACGGGTACGGCTAACATGACGTTACCCATGATAGCAATAAACTGGGTGCGCAAGATATCGACGACCAATTCTGATAGCTTAGTTAACTGATGTGATTTTTTACCAGAGCCTTCAGATATGGTAGAAGCGATTGCAGCCGCGGTCATGGCTGGCTGCTTAGTCGCGACTGTGCCGCGAATAACATGAATAAATACGAAACCCAAACCATAAATCATACTGTTGATGAACGCGCGACCCATGGGTGCGAGCGCTAAGTGATACGCCAGTATTTTTATGGTTGCCATAAATGCAATGACAAAACCACCAATAGAGGCTTTTTTGAGCATCTTTTGATAGCCAGCTTTGTCGGTACTAATATAATGCTCACCGACGCGGCTGGCATTTTCTGTGACTTTACGAGAGAGTAGTTTGGTATTGTTATCAATCAAATAACCAATGCTATAGCGCTGGTTGGCTGTAGTGATGAGCGCCTGTATCAGTTCGATAACAGCACGATCTCGCTTTTGATTATCGTCTGTGACCAGCTCAGTCAAAATCCGCATACGCTGCAAGCTTTGATCTAGACGCAGCATCATATTAGTCAAACGAATAGAAATACCGGTCTTATAAATTCGCTTGCGTACGGTAGCGACGATATCTTCGCACTGTTCCAGCATAACCAACAATGGCGCGGGGTCGACTGCTTGCTCAGGCGTGATATCTGTCAAGGTATCAAGCTCATGTGCTTGACGATATTGATTGACGAAGAGTACGGCTTCTTGATTTTGTGCAACAAAAGACGCGGAATAGTTCAGTATTTGCGGATACGACTCCATCAAATCAGGATGCAAGCCGATACCGCTGATGCGATAAGACAAAATGATAATGGCGTTTAGAATACTGTTTTTTGCAGTAGCGACTAGATTTAAGTGTTTCTCTTCTACGCGAACCAGCTCAACCAGTTTGTCCCATTTTTCCTTTTCAATATTGGCCAGCCAGCGTTCATCAGAGCGTTTATTAAATAAGTAGCCCACCAGTTCAACGACAGAGTCATCTTGTGGCAATAATGGTAAAAACCGATGGCCAATCAACCGGCGTAAGCTATTGAAGAAACCTTGATCGGACATAATACCAGTATCGGTATACAGCGCAATTTGTCGATATTGAATAATCAGTTTTAGCACAAAACTAGACAGCCCATCTCCATATTCTGGATGCTGATGTATGATATCAATAAGGGATTGAATTTTTTCGTTGGCCAATGCAGGTTCTTTATCACTGACTCGTAGCTCATCAATCAAGCGTTTAAGTACCGCAGGGTCTGGCACGTCGCTCAAGGCGGTAATCTGTTGTAAAATGCGTTTTAATTCTGACACGTCGCACCCTTTATCATGGTTGTTTCAATCGTTTTTATTATTTAAGTCGGTATAAGTGGTTGAGTAATGTTTACCAATCGTTCAATTGTAGTCGAGCGACATCTTGTCTTGCGTTATTTTAATCGGAACTGCCTATTGATATTGAATTATTTTGTTAGCAGTTATTTTGACAAAAAAAAGGACAGTAACACGACTGTCCTTTTAATCAAGATATTTTAGGTTAGCTTTGCCATGAGCTTAGCTTGCAGGAACGTCGAAATAAGCAAGATCAAAGTTCATCATTGGGTCGCTACCAGCTTTGACCATTTGTGCATGAGCATCGATACGCGGTAAGACACGACCGACGAAATAATCAGCAAGCTTGGCTTTATTGGTATAAAACTCGCCTTCTTTGCCATTAGCGGCTTCTACCATCAATGCAAACATGTACGAGTAGGCAAGGTAGCCAAACGCATGCATGTAGTCAACCGCACAGCCATTGATTTCATTTTTGCGTTCGCCGATGTTGTTAAGCACAGTGGTGGTTAGCTCTTCAATGGTATCTGCTGCATTTAACGTAGCTTGTTTGATAGCGTGGTCTGCTTGCATGTTGTTAACAAAGTCACGAATCTCGCCCAAGAAGTGAGTGACGTACTTGCCGTTGTTACGAGCAACTTTACGACCTAACAAGTCAAGCGCTTGAATACCGTTGGTGCCTTCATAAATCTGCGCAATACGGGTAT
This sequence comes from Psychrobacter sp. MES7-P7E, assembly GCF_002863645.1. NCBI lineage: Bacteria > Pseudomonadati > Pseudomonadota > Gammaproteobacteria > Moraxellales > Moraxellaceae > Psychrobacter > Psychrobacter sp. MES7-P7E. Next base: position 6,073 of record NZ_PJBU01000075.1, read on the forward strand.
CACGAACGATCTGCTCCATACCCCATTCGCGGATATAGCCATGACCACCAAATACTTGCTGACAATCAACAGTGGCTTCTAGTGCTTTATCAGTCAGGAACGCTTTAGCAACTGGTGTTAATAGGGCAACACGAGCCGCAGCTGCTTTGGCCGACTCAGGATCGGTACTAAACTTCTCTTCATCAAGGTTTTTGGCAACATACATCGCAAAACAGCGTGACGCTTCAGTGTTTACTTTGGCATTCAATAGCATACGACGGACGTCAGCATGATGGATAATAGCATCAGCAGGTTTTTCTGGGCTTTGTAGCTGTGTATCGCTACGGCCTTGACCGCGGTCATTGGCATATAACGCTGCATTTTGATAGGCAAGCTCAGAACCACCAAGGCCTTGCAAGCCCATAGTGACACGCTCGTAGTTCATCATGATGAACATTGATGATAGACCAGTGTTTTCCGCGCCAACCATCCAACCTTTAGCATTATCAAAGTTCATGACACAAGTCGCAGAGGCTTTGATACCCATTTTATGTTCGATAGAGCCTACCGCTAATGTGTTGCGCTCGCCTAAGCTACCATCTGCATTGACCAAGAATTTTGGTACGACAAATAGTGAAATGCCTTTTGAGCCTTCTGGTGCATTTGGTGTTTTTGCCAATACCAAATGAATGATGTTGTCAGTAAGGTCATGCTCACCACCAGTGATAAAGATTTTGGTGCCAGAGATATCATAGCTACCGTCATCATTAGGCACGGCTTTGGTTTTGATAATACCCAAGTCAGTACCAGCATGCGGCTCTGTCAAGCACATAGTGCCAGCCCATTCGCCATTGTACATTTTTTCTAGATAAGTTTGCTTTTGCTCTTCAGAGCCAGCTGCATTTAAGCAAAGCGTCGCACCGACTGTTAGGTTTGGATATAGGGCAAATGATTGGTTGGCAGTGAAAACCATCTCTTCGGTGAGCATGGTAACCATTTTAGGGAAGCCCTGACCGCCGTATTCAGCATTACCGCTTAAGCCAACCCAGCCTGATTCAGCATATTGCTTGTAGGCTTCTTTGAATCCTGTCGGAGTCGTGACGACGCCATCACCTTCGAAAGTTGCGCCTTCTTCATCACCGCTACGGTTAATAGGAAGTAGAATGTTTTTTGACAGTTTTCCCATTTCTTCTAAAATCATATCGACAGTTTCCATGTCAACATGAGCCAAGTTTTCGTTGTTTTGCCAAAACTCTGGCGCCTTAAATACATCATTTAAGATAAAGCGCATGTCATTAAGAGGGGCATTATAAACAGCCATAAACATTCCTTTGGTTCAAATAATTAAAATTGAAGTTGTTAAGATTATCAACTGTTTTCTTGGTATAACCTTAGCGATTAATAATCAAAGTTTAACAAATAAGCTTGTGAGCGAGTGTATTTCTTCGTGAATTGTGCGTACACCAAAAGTTAGCAACGGCTATTGAAGTGCTTATAGACACCTTGCTGATAACTATAATGTGAGAAGGTAGGCGGGTCGGTACTTATAGACAGTTGCTATAGTCAAAACTATGTTGATAGTTGTCATAAGCACGCGCAAAATAAAGCGGCAACACACCGAAGTATATTGCCGCTCAAGATTATACGATAGCGAAGTTTAGCGCTTTAATTAAAAGGCAAACTGATCAACGTCCATGCTCATGTATGGCTCTACACCAGTGCTGATACGCTGTACGTGCGTAGTCGTACGTGGCAATAGCTTAGCAAAGTAGAACTGAGCCGTTTTAACTTTAGCGTCATAGAATGCTTTTTCGCCAGTACCGTTTGCGATAGCAGTCTGAGCAACCAGTGCCATACGTGCCCATAAGTAGGCTAGGGTGACATAACCACTGAAATACATATAGTCTACTGCAGCGCCGCCGACAGCGTCTGGCGTTTCAGTTGCTTGCATGCCGATGCGTGCAGTTAAATCGCCCCATTCTTTAAGATGCTTGGCAAGTGGGCGAATGAACTGACCCATCTCGTCATTTTCTTTGTTTTCTTCACAGAATTCTTTGATAACGTTTACAAAGTTAGCAAGTAGCTTACCTTGTGAACCCAAGACTTTACGGCCTAACAAGTCAAGTGCTTGAATCTCTGTGGTACCTTCGTATAAGCAAGAGATGCGCGTATCACGTACGTTCTGCTCCATACCCCATTCGCTAACGAAACCATGACCACCATAAACCTGAATACCATGGTTAGCAGCTTCTAAACCTGTTTCAGTCAAGAACGCTTTAGCAATTGGTGTCAGTAGTGATAACATTTGGTCAGCAAACTTCAACTCTTCGCCTTCGCCTTTTGCAACGGTATCTGCAAAGTGTGAGAGATAATAAACTAGCGCACGACCACCTTCAGCAAAGGCTTTTTCAGTCAACAACATGTTACGAACTGCTGGATGTACAATGATAGGATCAGCGGCTTTTTCTGGTGCTTTCGTACCTGATAGTGAACGCATCGCTAAGCGGTCTTTTGCATAAGTCAATGAACCTTGAAACGCATACTCTGCTGCAGTCAAACCTTGCACAGCAGTACCGATACGGGCCACGTTCATAAAGGTGAACATGCACTGTAGGCCGCGGTTTTCAGGTCCAATCAAGTAACCCGTTGCACCATCGAAGTTCATGACACAAGTTGCAGAGGCCTTGATACCCATTTTGTGTTCGATAGAGCCACAAACGACATTGTTGCTTTCGCCAATGCTACCATCTGCGTTTACCGTCATTTTAGGAACGATAAATAGTGAGATACCTTTGGTGCCAGCAGGTGCGCCTGGTAGACGAGCCAATACAATATGGATAATGTTGCTAGTTAGGTCATGCTCACCGGCAGAGATGAAAATCTTTTGACCCGTGATGCTATAGCTACCATCTTCTTTAGGCTCAGCTTTGGTACGGATAATACCCAAGTCAGAACCAGCATGCGCTTCTGTAAGACACATGGTGCCTGACCATTCGCCCGTGACCATTTTTTCTAAATAGGTTTGTTTTTGCTCGTCAGTACCATGATGCTCGATGGTTTGAATAGCACCATGTGATAGGCCAGGGTACATAGAGAATGACCAGTTAGCCGTACCAACCATTTCATTGATGACAGTAGATAATGAGAACGGCATGTTTTGACCGCCAAAATCTTCTTCAGCAGATAAAGCAGGGAAGCCAAGCTCACAATACGCGTCATAAGCTTCTTTAAAGCCTTTTGGCGTGGTGACCTTACCATTATCAAACTTACAGCCTTCAGCATCACCGCTTTGGTTCAATGGTGACAGTTCGTTTTCAGCAAAGCTTGCAGCCATTTCAAATAGGCTGTCCATTAGCTCGCGGTCAGCTTCTTGGAACGCAGGCAAAGTTTTGTAGTGGCTTTCACTATCGAGTAGTTCATGCATAACGAATTGGATATCACGTAAGGGCGCTTTGTATTGCATAACTTCCTGTCCTTTTTGGAATGTAACCGATCATAGCTAATAATGAGCATATGGTCGCACTATCCTCTAGTGCGTTATTCTTACCTAGCCAATCTGAAAATCTAAATAAAGGATAAACAGTCAAGCAGGTCAACCATGCTATCGATTACATAAAATAGTGTTGAAAAGAGTGGTGATTGTCAGAGTCAATGAGAGATTAAATGTGCTCTAACAAATTCACTATAAAAGATAGGCTTTCATAGGTGATTATACAAGTTTGGTGACAGGACTGATAAGTCATGAACCTATCTTGCATCGGTTATGCAATCGACGTTAGGCGCTAGGAAATAGCATCATTAAGCATATGAAAACTCTAACGTTACTAAGACAGATAGTCCTCTATATGACCAGTATTAACATGAAAAAACGACAGTCAAAAAAATAGCGTTCGCCAGAAAGACAAACGCATTAGTATAAATTACAACATTCTTTGGTAGAACCGAGCATGTAAGTTATTTCACAGATATAAGCGTGATAAACATTAAATATGCTCGTATGTTAGGAGTCTGAACATAGTAGCTTATGGTTAATAAGTTATAGCGAATAGCTTAGCATTTACTCAGAAGCGTTTTGTTGAATCAGCATCGCAGTGGCAACATCAGCAGCCACGGGTTTGCTAAACCAATAGCCCTGACCAATTTTGCAACCCATATCTAACAACACATCGCGCTGCTGCTCAGTTTCAATACCTTCAGCAACGACCTGCATGTCTAAAGCGACTGCTAAGTCTAAAATGGCTTTTACAATCGCGTGCTGGGTACGATCGGTTTCAATATTGGAGATAAAGCTCTTATCAATCTTGATAAAATCAAATGGATATTCTTGCAAGTAGCTCAATGACGCATAACCAGTACCGAAATCATCGAGCGCTAGACGTACGCCAAGCTCTCTAAGCGAGTTAAGCTGTTTTTTTACATTATCATGACGCTGAATCAAAGACGACTCGGTCACTTCGATATGCAACTGATCAGCAGCAACGTCATTCTCGGTCAGTAGTGTACTCACCATATCAAAGAAGTCAGGGTGGCTAAACTCAGCAGCATCAGCGTTGATACAGACGTGTTGATGAAACCCTTGCTGTTGCCAAACGGCTAATTGTTTGACGATTTTAATGGCCAGTTGCGAAAACAAATCAAAGGAGAGCTTGTGCGCGATAATGGCATTGATAAAATGAACGGGCTTGAGTAATCCGCGAGTAGGGTGTTGCCAACGTACCAATGCTTCAAAACCTGTGATAGCTCCAGTCTCTAATGAGAACTTTGGCTGATAATAAGGAACAAATTGACCTTCAATGGTAGCAGTCCTAAGCTCAGACTCTAACTCTAAACTGCCAGCGGTAGCGCTTTCAATGGCCTCATCGTACCAACGTATATCATCGCCTCCATGCTGCTTGACATAGTCCAATGCTTTTTCTGCTTTGGTCAATAAACCCGTTACTTCGTTATCGTCTTTTGGAAAACGGCTCACACCCACAGAAATATGGTAATAGATATTTGCATCTGTCGCATGGCTCTTGTCAGTAGAGAAGGGACGCTCACACATTTGCATGAGTGTGTCTAGCTGATGACGTACCATATTGGCATCTTTAACTTCAAATAATAGCGCAAAATCATCACCCCCAAAGTGAGAAAAGGAGCGTAAATTATGCAGTTTGAGCTTTTCGACTCCTTCTGCAAAGTTTTTTATTAAATCATTGGCACCATCAGGCCCTAATAGGCTGGCAAGATTGCGATAACGGTCAATGTTTAAGCGTACAAGGACAACCTCTTGGTAACTATCCAATAGCATGTCACTTGTCTGACTCAAAAATACCTTGCGGTTAGGGAGACCTGTGAGCTGATCATAGTTGAGTAAATGGGCGACCTGTTTTTGATCTTTAATAACTGCAGACATATCACGCAGCATACCAATATGATAAGCCATTTGATCTATATAAATTCTGCGATAAGTAATATGACAGTCAATATTCTGTCCATAACGGTTGGCCATCGAAAAATCAAGTTCATAAAAACCATGTTCGTTTAAGTTTTTCTTGATATCTTTTAGAATTACTTGCTCTGCTTCTGATAAAAATTCAGCAGCATATATACCAAGTGGACGACCGATTAAAAACTCTTCTTTGTAGCCAATCAAAAGCTCATAGCTAGGATTGACAGATAAATAACGTAGATTTTCGTCTAGTATAAATATGGCATCTTCAATTCTCTCACACAGTTCGGTCATTAACCGTTGCTTAATCGATGCTGGGATAGTGTCAAAATCGCTCATAATAATGGCTCACAAAATAATGGCTTATAAAATAATGGCTTATAAAAATAAATATGGTGATTCAACTTCTCAACATTGAGCTAAGATCACTTTTAAGTCTACAAAATGTAAAACAAAAGTTCTACTTTTAAATTTATTAATGATAATGACTATTATTATTGGTTATCGTTTCCAGCTATACAAGGCGGATATAGTAGACAAAGCAACCACTGGTGCGGTCTCAGTGCGTAACACTCTTGTACCAATTTGCCACGGTATAAAGCCAACATTATTTGCTTGTTTACACTCATCACTACTTAAACCTCCTTCAGGTCCAATCAGTAGTTTAATATAAGGAGTTTGTTTTTTAAGCACATCAGGTAGAGCACTAGGCATGGCAGGTTGTCCTGCTGCTGGTACGCTCATCTGCATACATAGATCTGGAGCGTTTGCTAATACTTGATAGTAAGAATCATGACTAAGCACAGAAACGATAGAACTGACAGCCATTTGCGTCTTTGTAACGTCAGTAGCCATAGCCTCAGTAGTCTTAGCATCAGTAGTCTTAGCATCAGTAGTCTTAGCATCAGAATTGGTATTGCTTAGCCATTCGTTGATTGATTGTGGCGCAAGAATAAGAGGTGGGCGATTAAGGCCGCATTGTTCACAAGCAGCGATGGCCACTTGTTGCCAGTGCGCCAGTTTCTTTTCAACTTGAGCAGGTTTTAATGTGACTTCGCCATGGTGGCTGCTGAGCAACTGAATGGCAGTCACTCCAAGCTCAGTTGCTTTTTGGATAGCATAGTCCATACGCTCACCGCGGCTCATTACCAAACCAATCTGAGTGATAGTAGGCGGCGTACGATCGTCGTCTATATGTGTAAGCAAAGTAGCAGTGGCATTTTTTTTACTGATTGCCTGTAGCTCTACTATATATTCGCCACCAAATCCATCGAACAAAATCCCTTGATCACCAATGTTGGCTCGTAATACACGGCACCAGTGATGAACTACACTATCGGGTAATTCGACATTGCTACCTAGTGGCAACTCACCCAATTTAGGTAGTGCTGAGGCATCAGCATTGTCGTTGTTAATGGCATAAAAAAAACGTCGCACGTGGTCTTATTCCTATTATTTGATTGAGTATAGTTATTATTAGATCTATAGAATATCACTTGAGACAATTAATGACATTTGTTTTATGAGAATTTTTCTTAATAAAGAAAATTATTTTTAGAGCAGCATTATTACACAGTGAAGAAATTTTTAAAAATCAAATAAGATAAAGTGTATGAATAAAACGGTAAAGGATTATTGGTCAAAATTTTGACAATAAAAAACTGGCGCTCCTAGAAGCGCCAGTTATTAATAATGTATTCAGGAATGATGAAGGGATATTTTAGAATGCTTACAAGTTTAAGCGGTCAATCCCAAAGCTTCTACTAAGCGTTTGTTTGGCTCAACTTTGTTCATGCTATAAAAATGCATAGCGGGTACGCCCTCGGCAATCAAGCGTTCACACAAGCGATAAACCACATCAAAGCCAAACTCACGAATAGCCTTACGATCATCACCAAAATCCGTCAACTGTTTGCGTACATAGCGCGGAATATCAGCGCCACAGCTATCAGCAAAACGCAAGAGATTGCTCGAATTGGTAATTGGCATGATACCAGCGACCAAAGGCTGAGCTACTGTATCAATACCGCGTTTCTCTAACTTATCACGCAAGTACAAATAGCTGTCAGCGTTGTAAAAAAACTGGGTAATCGACGCATTGGCACCAGCTTGGTATTTATTTACCAGATTATCGATATCAAACTCAAAGCTACGCGCTTGTGGGTGCATTTCAGGGTAGGAGGCCACTTCGATATGGAAGTGATCACCCGAATATTCACGAATGTACTTTACCAAATCTACCGCAAATGGTAGCTCACCCATGCCCACCTGACCTGATGGCAAGTCGCCGCGTAGCGCTACTAAGCGTCTAATACCTAAAGTCTTATAATACTCGAGCAATTCAGCGATTTCACTTTTGTCATCACCAATACAAGACATATGCGGCGCGATTTCAGTGGTACCACGCGTACTTAGTGCCTGTACGATATCTAAAGTACGGCTACGGGTTGAACCGCCCGCACCATAAGTTACCGAAAAATAAGCTGGTGACAACTTATTAAGCTCATCATAAGTGCTGAGAAGCTTTTCGTGACCTTGCTCGGTCTTTGCAGGAAAGAACTCAAAGGAGAAAGCAGGCTTACTCACAGGCTAGCTCCTTTTAGTATTTATAAGCGTCAGGCTTGAACGGACCTTCGACAGGCACACCCAAATACTCAGCTTGTTTTTGGGTCAGCTTGGTTAGCGTACCGTTAAAGCCTGCAACCATCGCAGCGGCTACTTCTTCGTCTAACTTTTTAGGCAATACTTTTACGTATAGGTTGTCAGTACGTTGGTCAGCTGGCAAGTCAGCGAATTTTTCTTCGAACAGATACATTTGAGCCAATACTTGGTTGGCAAATGAGCCGTCCATCACGCGTGATGGGTGACCAGTTGCGTTACCTAGGTTTACTAGGCGACCTTCAGCAAGCAAGATTAGATAATCGTTTTCATCGTCTGAGCGGAAGATTTGATGCACTTGTGGCTTGATCTCAACCCAGCGCCAGTTATCACGCATAAACTGAGTGTCGATTTCGGTGTCAAAGTGACCAATGTTACATACCACAGCACCAGGCTTAAGGGCTGCTAGCATATGTCTATCACAAACATGGTAGTTACCAGTAGTCGTGACGATCATGTCAGTGTCTTCAAGCAAGCGCTTGTTGATGCTGGCTGCGCCGCCCGTGTTGTCACCGTCGATGTATGGTGATAATACTTCAAAGCCGTCCATACATGCCTGCATCGCACAGATAGGGTCAACTTCTGAAACACGTACGATCATGCCTTCTTGGCGTAAGCTTTGTGTAGAGCCTTTGCCTACATCACCATAACCGATAACTAAAGCGCGGCGACCAGCAAGGAACATATCGGTAGCGCGTTTGATAGCATCGTTTAAGCTATGACGGCAACCGTATTTGTTATCGTTTTTAGACTTGGTAACTGCATCGTTGACGTTGATGGCTGGTACTTTAAGCGTACCTTTACCAAGCATCTCAACCAAGCGATGAACGCCAGTGGTGGTCTCTTCTGAAATACCGTGGATGTTATCAAGAAGCTCTGCATAATCATTGTGAATCAAAGCAGTCAAATCACCGCCATCATCCAAGATTAAGTTAGCATCCCACAGTTGGCCTGATGCTTCGCCGTCAACATGTACTTGCTGACGTAGGCACCATTCATACTCTTCTTCTGTTTCGCCTTTCCAAGCATAGACAGAGATACCAGCAGCAGCAATCGCAGCAGCAGCATGGTCTTGGGTTGAGAAGATATTACATGATGTCCAGCGTACTTCAGCACCAAGCGCGACTAGTGTCTCGATAAGTACGGCTGTCTGAATGGTCATGTGGATACAGCCAGCGATTTTCGCGCCTTTAAGCGGCTGGTCTGCTTCGTAGCGACGACGCAAACCCATTAGGGCAGGCATTTCGGCTTCAGCAAGGGTAATTTCACGGCGGCCGTAATCAGCAAGGCTGATGTCAGCGACTTTGTAGTCAGTGAAAGAGGGATCGATCGTATGGGCAGATGGTGTAGTAGACACTGCGTCCATAATATGCTCCTATCAGTGGTTAACGAATGATAAAAAGAATAAAAACGCAGGTGCCGTTGTTTGCGCTGTGAGCGACCAAAAATATGGACTCTCGACAGTTAACCGAGCCTAACATAACCTGTGATTGCATAACTATAGAATGTTAATGCAGTAAATCACTATTATGGCGCAACACCTCTCGGAGGTCGTTATTGTAATAGATGAGTGGTTAATTGTCACCTATTGACTGAGATAAATAGCTGACGGCTTATGCAGATAAAACTTTAAACAGGAATCTATAGCCATAAAAAAGGCCACCTTTAGATGACCTTTTTTATTTTAGTTCAGATGGTTTTAATCAGACTAAGTTAAACTTAGTACCAGTTGTAGGTTAGAGAGGTAAAGTAGTTAATACCGTCAGTATTATAGCCAATATCTGTTATATAATCTTCGTTAGTGATGTTGTTTAGACGTGCAGTCATAGACAAATTATCAGTAAGTTTGTAGTTACCACTGATGTTCAGCAATCCATAGTTGTCTACAAATTGAGAGTCAGTATTGGTAATTCTGCTGTAATAGTCCCCTACATACTGATATTCAGCGCGTATATCTAAACTTGGCAGACGGTATCCGACATATACCAAGCCCTTGTGTTCAGGACGGTAGGGAAGAGAGTTGCCATCATCACTTCCGCCACTACTGTCTTCTGCCTTCTGGTAATCATAGCTGCCGCCAAACAGATAGTCGTTCATTTCCCAGTCAGAAGTTAATGAGATACCTTTGATTTTAGCTTCATTGATATTTTGACTAGCTCCTGCATAAGGATTGCTAGGCGTAGGGCTTGCGACGTAACTGATTAAATTTTCAACATCATTATAATAGCCAGTGAGACGTGTAGACTGTAGCAGAGTGTTGTATTCAGCAAAAGCTTCGTAGTTGTCGCTAGTTTCAGGCTTTAGATCGGGGTTACCACTATATACAGGGCTTAAATCATTAAAAACAGGTGCGCGGAAGCCTTTAGCATAGCTCGCACCAACGCGGAAATCAGGACTAAGATGCATTGCACCGCCCAAATTATAGGTGGTTTCATCACCATAGCGTGAGTCATCATCGTAGCGTAGGTTGGCTTGTGCATCAAAGCGGTCATTGGCGATGACATAGCCAGCAAAGGCACTTTTGACATTACGGTCATCAATACTGTAAGCCGTGCTGTCTAAGTCTTGAGTGAGGTATTCGAGACCATAAACACCTTCACCAGCTAGCAGCTTGTTTTTACCAACTAAGCTAATCTGGTCTTGAGTACCATCGAATACATTTGGATACTTAGAATAAGACTCGCTTTTATCAATAGAGTGACCATATTGGAGCTTAACAGAGGCATCAGGCATATATTGCCAGTCGACATAAGCTTGTGCTGCGCCGTTTTCTTGATCAGCATGAGCGTCTTCAAAAGTACCATCGTCATATTCAGTAGTGGATTTACTATACAAGATGCTAGCACCTGTCAGTAACGTGTCGCTAAAACGCTGATTGACTGCTAAGCTTACACTGTCGCTCTCAAAACCATCATCGTCTTTATTATAAGGGTCATTTTGATTACTGGGATCTGGACGGGTCGCATTGATACCATCTGTTTCGTTGTGACTGGCTGAAAGGCTTAATGTAGTACCATTAGTATTGGCAAGTTGTGCGCTTGCACCGTATACATAATGATCGTTTGAGCCGATACCTGCGGTAACTGACATACTGCTTCGATCTATATTGCCGCCTTTAGTGAATACTTGAATGACACCGCCCATCGCATCCGCACCGTAGATGCTAGAACCTGATGCTCCATAGAGAACTTCAATTCGATCAATTTGATCAGCAGGTAGCAAGTTTAACGCGGCGCCTCCAGCGCTGACTGAGCTATAACGTATACCATCAATCAATACGAGGACTTGTTTGCTATCGTAGCCGCGCATATAAAAGTTTGAAGAAGCGCCAAGACCACCGTTTTGTTTAAAAGCAATGCCTGGCTGACGTTTGAGTACGTCCAAAACGGTTTGACCTTGATAACGTTGTAACTCTTCTTTATCGATTACTCGTGTTTGCGCAATTACATTACTTGTCTTAGTAGGTGTGCGAGTGGCTGTCACGACAATTTCATCAAGCTCAACTTGTGGCAAACTGCTATCGTTGATGGAAATATTTTCAGAGGTAGCTGCCATTGCAGTATTTACTGCAAGTAAACTAAGAACGCTCAAAATACTTAAACGAAGATAGGTACGTGAAGATGCACGTGATACAGACATAGTCGATTCCAAAGTAATCAAGTTAAAAATGCAGAAATGAGAGGTAACTATTATGACGTAAAAGGGGTCAAAAGTTACAAAAAACAGTATATAAGCAAAACTGCGCTCATTATCTACAAATTAACCTGCTTTATAAACTACTTTAACCTAATGTTTATTCAGGGTAGGCTGAATGGTATTCATGTTAGTTTGCTAAATGATTTATTAAAAATTACTTTACTTAGATATTCTATGGGAATTTATACCACTGTATAAGAGAAGCCTATCCTTAGAAACACCTACTATTAGAAGCCTACATAGAGTAAGAAACCAAATACCAATACAGTTAGCTACAAAATTGCGTAATCAAAAGTACTGCTGTTATAAATAATTGTTACTATAGTATGGACGCCACCTGTCATTTATCATGCCATTTTTAAACTAAGAGGTTTGTTTTGTCTATCAAGCATAATCTGACTCCCAGTCCTTCGCCTAATTTATTCTCTGCTATTACTAAGATGCCATTTATAGTCGCAATGCTATTACTGACTATGCTGTTGAGTATTGCCTTGCCAAATAATGCTTATGCTGTCGAGGCTGGTGCGCTTGGAGTGGGTAATGACAGTAGTGGAGAGACAGTAAGTACGCCATTGCCTGATTCTTTTGGCCGAGATACGCCGCGTCATACGGTACAAGGGTTTATCAGTGCGCTGGGTGAAAATGATTATTTGCTGGCAAGTAATTATCTCAACTTATCAAAGTCCGATAACCCAACGACCGTTGTGCGACAGTTTAAACAGGCACTAGATGCAGGTGGGCGTTTTCAGCCGGATCTACAGATTAGTAACTCACCTGAGGGTAATCTAACTGACCAACTGCCACCTAGCCAAGAAAATGTCGGTGTGATTAATATCGGGGAGCGAAGTGTTCCGCTATTGCTAGAAAGGGTGGTCTCAAAACAGAATGAGCAATATTGGCAATTCTCTAGCGATACGCTGACCTCAGTACCAGAAGTGATAGAAAATACTGAGCCGACCTTGGTCTCGCGCTATACGGTTGACTCTTTAGATGGCAAAAAGCTTTTTGGCTATCAACTAGCTGATTTGGTCGCCGCGCTCACCATGATTGTGACTAGCTTTGTACTTACTTATGTCGCGGTATGGTTGCTATACCACTTATTAAGGATTGTTTATCCGTATTTGCGTGGTACGCCATTGCCGTTACCTAACAAAGTAATATTGCCACTCTCTGTGGTCATTATGGCATTGATACTATCAGAAGTGATGGTTTATGCAGGCGTATCGGTGACACTACGTGAGCCAGTCAATCGCTTTACGGATATCGCTTCTTGGCTGGCGCTGACTTGGCTACTATTGCGAGTGATCGATGCGATATTTACCCGAGCGGTAAATCTAAGCTACAAGAAAAACTATACTGAGCGTGTCTCAATTTTGGGACTGCTGCGTAAGGTCGTCAAAGCGCTATTACTGATATTTGCAGTGATTGTTATTTTTGGCAATTTGGGTTTTGATTTGACCACTGGTATTGCCGCACTGGGTGTGGGTGGTTTGGCGTTAGCTCTTGGTGCGCAAAAGACAATTGAAAACTTAGTTGGTAGTGTCGTCGTCGTCGCAGATTCACCTGTGCGTATCGGTGACTATTGTAAGTTTGGTACTTACGAAGGCACAGTTATCGACATTGGTATTCGCTCATCGCGTGTACGGACCTTGTCGCGGACGATTGTTACGGTACCAAATGGTGACTTTTCATCGATGCAGATCGAAAACTTTACCTCTCGCGATATGTTTCGTTTTTTCCACTACTTATATATTAAGCGTACCGCTGATCTTGACGTAATATTCAAAATGGTTAATGACTTGGATGAATTTATAAAAGAGCATGATTTGACCAATCAAGAATGGAATCAGGTCAATATTTTGGAGCTGCGCCAAGATTGCTATGTTATTCAGTTGCAAGCTTATGTGAATGCTATTGGTATCATTGAGTTCTATGACAAACAAAACGCTTTGTTTGTCGATATATTAAAGAAAGTCGCGAAATATAAAGTAGAACATGCATTGCCGACTCAGCAGTTGATTGTTAATCAAGCTGAACTTGAACATCATGTGGGAAGTAGTACTGATGAATCAGCAGAAGGAGATGAATCAGACAACAGTAGTAACTCTGCTAATAATGAAGTGTCTGATAACAAGGAAGTAAACACAAGCGTATACAGGAAAGATTACAACGACGATGGCGTTGATATTCGTAAAGATAGTGACAAGGCTAAAAATGATGTTGCAAGTCACCACAAATTCTCTATGGCGACCGTCAGCAGAAGTGGTGCGCTTAAGGCACTAAAGCATAAAAGTCATATGCTAAGAAAAAGTAAGTTTAAGCACACTAAAAACAAATCTGGCTTTTCTATATGGAACCAGCCTTAAAAGAGACTTTTTGCTCACGAATGGTAGTGAATAACACTAGCTATGTTTTTTGCTCTATTAGTTATAAAGGTACTGCGGTTTTATCACGTAATGAGCCGTAGTACGACCAAAGCAATAGGCTGGCAGCACTGCGATGAGGTGACCAGTGCTGAGTTAGATCTTTAAGCTGCTTGGGTGTTGGGCGCTCTGCTAAGCCTAACAACTCCATGGCTGCAACTTTAATGGCCAAATCATCGACAGCGAGTATGTCTGTACGTTTTAGCGAAAATAATAAATACATCTCAGCTGTCCAACGTCCAATCCCTGTCACGGCTGTCAAGGTTGTTATGACTTCTTCATTTGGCAAAGTTTCTAATGCTGAAAAGTCTATATCATGATCCACTAAAGAGCGTACATAACGAGTTTTTTGCTTAGACAATCCTTGCGTCTTCAAAGTATCGTCTGTCGCTTCACGTATTGCTTGCGGGGTGATCAATTCTGCATCAACCAACCGTTTCCAAATGCTGGCAGCGGCGGCAACTGATAACTGCTGACCAACCATCGCTCTCATCAACTGCTCAAACCCACCTGCATTACGCCTAAGATTAGGTGTGCCAACCTGTTTATGCACAGGAGCAAACCTTGGTTCAGTGGCAATTAGTGCAGCAATTTGCTGTTCTAGCTCGTTGGTATTTTCAATAATCTGTATGCTCATAGTGTTTTCGCTTTGCTAAGTAGAAGGTGCTCAAGTCTATATATTAATAAAAAGTGAGAAGCTCACATTAAATGGAATGTACATTAAAGAGAGTATTCATTAAAGGAAACATTGTTGCAGTCCATGTCTAGTCCATAAGTGATTGATAAAAAAAGGACTGCGAATAAGCAGTCCTTTTTATATAGTACCGTATCACTAACAATAGACCTATTCGCCATCTGCTTTAGGTTTTTTAAGTAGTACTAGTACAGCACCGTTACCACCATCTTTTGGTGGAGCAGAGCAAAAAGCTAATACTTCTGGCAATTGACGTAACCAGCCGTTAATACAAGTTTTTAGAATCGCTTCGCTACCTTTACCATGGACGATTTTTACCATAGTCTCGTTTTTCTGCTTGGCTTGGCTCAACAGTTGAGTCATCGCTTCACGTGCTTCTTCTATCGTACAGCCATGGATATCTACCGCATCATACCAACGTAGCTTGCCTTTTTTGAGCTGATCAAAGATTTTATTTTGCAGTGTAGGCTGCTTATAAGACAAATAAGCTTCAGCAGCTACTGGGTTTAGTAGTGCTTGCATATCTGACAAGCCTGCGCCTAGATCACTGGCTTCACTACCTTGAGCCGCCGCACGTTTTGATAGTGTCGCTGCATCAGGTTTGCCTGCTCTAGTTGCGCTGGCAGGTGAGCGGACATTTTTGTCTTCTAGCTGATTGACACCGTGCATGGCTTGCATAAATAGAACTTTATCGTCATCGATATGTTCACTATCTAGCTGCTTAACTGTCTTTTTTACTTGCTTTTGAGTCGGTAGCGACACCGGCTCAGTTGGCTTTTGGTTCTCACCTTCAGGTGAATTAGTATCACGGCCTTTGCTCAGCTGGCCTTTGAGTTCTTTAAGCTGGTCTTGCATTTCTTTTGAAAACAGAGAGTTTGACATAAAAGTTAACGTATCGTTGATTGATGAATGGTTGATTGAACTATGTATATAGCGCAGACATTGTTCAAGCTATCGAGCATTTATTGAAACATAAATTATTGAGTTACTTTACCCGTCTGCTGCGACGCCCGCAAGTAAGGATTGTAACGCTTGCCCTGGATGATCAGTTTTCATAAATTGCTCACCGATTAGAAAGTGCTGAATCTCATTATTTAACATGAGACGAATATCATCACTGCTATGAATACCACTTTCGGTCACGATAAGTGGTTTTTGCTCAGTGCTATTAGCATCAGCAGCGAGTGCGTCGTTTAAAATATTCTTAAGATCAAGCGTGGTTTGCAGGTCAACATCGAAGGTATTTAAATCACGGTTATTGATACCGTAGATATTGTGTACTGAACGTGGCAACTGTAGCGCACGCTCAAGCTCAGATTTGGTATGCACTTCTATCAATACGTCCATACCAAGCTCAATACTGAGCGCATGTAGCTCTCGTACTTGGGCATCATCTAGGCAAGCCATAATGAGTAGGATGCAGTCAGCGCCCATTAGGTAAGATTGATAGATTTGATAGACATCAATCATAAAGTCTTTACGTAATATCGGTAAGCTTGAGGTATTAGCCGCCTGAACAAGATAGATGTCATCGCCCTGAAAGTAATCACGATCGGTCAATACAGACAGACAACTAGCGCCCGCTTGCTCATACTGCTGCGCAAATAGAGCAGGGGTAAAGTTATGATTGATAATGCCTTTAGACGGTGAGGCTTTTTTAATCTCAGCAATGATACCGATACCATTTCCTTTAGTGCCAGCAGCACGTAATGCCGCGGCAAAACCTCGACGCGGTTTATCATCAGCTGCGACCTGTGCTTTCAAGTCCTCTAAAGACAATGCTTCGCGAGCGGCTTTTACTTCTTCTACTTTGGTGGCGACAATGCGCTGTAGCACTGACGGTATGTCTGAATGGGTTGTGGTCATACTGGTATCCGAATATCGTTAAATGTAAATACAGTCAGAGAGCTATTAATAACTACTAAATGGCTACGGCGTTTCCCTTCCTAGATGTACGATTTGTACAATCTGTGGTCGGCTGCCTTGTATCCGTTTTAGATTTTTTTGACTATAGACAGTAGATGAGTGCTTATAAGTTAACCTTGAGCGACTAGCTGCTGGGTATAGTTGGCCAAAGACTCAAGTTTGAGTAAAGCATCGCCATTTTGAATAATTTTTTGTGCTCGGCTAACACCGTTAGGGTAGTTGCTGGCAAGTCCTGCAGTATATATCGCGGCACCTGCATTTAGCGCAATCATGTCACGTGCTTTAAGTACGGCACGGTCATGAGTGTCGGCTCCAGATAGCGCAGCACGAATCAACTCAAGGCTTTGTGCTGGAGAGTCGACATCGAGGCCAATAAGAGTTTGTGACTCGATACCCGCATCTTCTGGCATCATGTCATAGACTGATATCTCGCCATCTTTTAGCTCAGCGACTGTGGTCGAAGTCGCAAGACTGATTTCATCAAGACCATCTTTTGCGCCTACTACCATGACATGACGTGCGCCTAAGTTTTTCATCACCTTAGCAATCGGCTCACATAACTGCGCGGTAAACACACCGATGACTAAGTTTGGCGTGCCAGCAGGGTTGGTCAATGGGCCCAAAATATTAAAGATGGTACGTGCTTTTAATTCACGGCGTACAGGGTTGGCATAACGCATGGCGCTGTGATGATTGGGTGCAAATAAAAACCCGATACCTTGGTTTTCGATACAGTCTTTCGCCTGCTTTGGCGTGAGCGCAAGACTGATACCTGCTTGCTCAAGTAAGTCTGAACTACCAGATTTGGTCGAGACGCCGCGATTGCCGTGCTTAGCAACTTGTGCACCAGCTGCCGCAACAACCAATGCCGATGCAGTTGAGACATTGAACAAATTAGCACCATCGCCGCCAGTACCAACGATATCTACCAAGTAATCGCAGTTCTTTGGTTCAATGTTGGCGGCTAGTGCACGCATGGCGCTGGCTGATGCAGTAATCTCGTCAATGGATTCGCCCTTCATGCGCAGCCCCGTCAAGATAGCGCCCATCATAGCGTCGCTGCATCTACCTTGCATGATAATCAGCATCACTTGATACATCTCATCAAAGGTTAAATCGATGTGTTGAAATATTCTACCCAAAGCTGTGGTTAGCAATTGATGTGTTTGCTCGTCAGACAATTCTGCAATACTCTCTGGCGTGTGCGTTTCTTCTATTTTTTTCGTACTCATTATGGTCTCGCTTACTATTATTTTTTATATGAATCTGTGTGAAATGTGGCATAGGCTTATGAAAGCAGTATTTTTGCCAAGGTGCTTTTAGTCAAATCTAGCCAACTTGTGGTAGCTCATCGAATGTCAGGGTAGCCAAGCCATGAGTCTGTAAAAAGTTATTGAGCAATTGGTAACCTGCTTCGCTCAATATCGACTCAGGATGAAACTGAACACCTTCTACAGCAAACGCCTTATGGCGAATACCCATGATTTCTTCAATACTACCATCAGCATTCTGTGTCCATGCGGTGAGTTCAAGGCAGTCTGGTAGGCTTGTCTTATCAATGACGAGTGAATGATAGCGCGTAACCTGTGACGGGTTGGGTAATCTAGCAAACACACCTTGCTCGTTGTGATAGATAGCGGATAAGCGGCCATGCATGACTTCGCCAGCTTTGACCACTTGACCGCCAAAGGCTTGACCGATAGCTTGATGACCCAAGCAAATACCCAGTATAGGAATAATTCCTTTAAATGTCTCAATGGCTTGCAGCGAAATACCCGCACGGTCAGGATCGCATGGACCTGGGCCAATCACAATGACATCAGGTGCGAGGGTTTTAATCTGCTCAATGCTGACCTGATCATTACGCCAGACAGTGATGTCCTGCTTTAGCTCGCCGAAGTACTGTACGATATTGTACGTAAAGCTATCGTAATTATCGATCATCAAAATCATTAAGTCTTCAACTTATCAGTTTTATTATATTTTTAACATGAAATTTGTTCTCACTGTTATCGAGTCACTTGATTGCCGAACACAAGCAGCTCTGACTATAACAGAGGAGGTTATTGCGCGCGGTTATCTTACCACTATTTTGTTTTCTATCAAATGTAGGGTACGGGCTATCTAAGTAAGCACCAAGCAAAAACATATTTTTTATTATTTTGTCGACAATGAGAATAGTTTGAGCAGGGATAATGTTATTAATTCAGCTATTAACGGCGCACTAACAAATAGCATTATAACGATAAATATATTTTAATTTGCACCAATTTAGTGCTTTTGGTTCTCAACTGGTGCTCTAATTAAGTGCTATTCTAAAACTGAACTAGATGAGAATTAATTAATATATAACGATTTTAATCGTATAAATCACTGTAAATATTGATAATTAAATCTATCTATAACTATATCTGTTATCAGAGTGGCAATACATTGGCATAGCCTTTGCATTATTGCTGTTATGATTATTTTTAAAGCCAAGAAAGTGGTCTAAAAATAATTATTAACAAGAGCCCGAAGAGTTCAGCATTATGAGTTGTATATTGCTAGAATGTCGTTAGGATTGAATTGGCGTATGTTAGACCATGTGCACAAATATTGGTCTGATTGAGTAAACGCTTTAGATGAGCATCTTGACTAATACGCAAAATAGTGCTGATAATAAGCATAATATCGAATGCGCTATTTTAGTATTGAGAGCACATCTGACATTCTTGGACAAGAACATCATATTAATAATTTTAAATCGCAATTACGTGATCAACACAACGGAGACTATTCATGTCGAATAAACTATTAGATCTTATCCAATCCTCTAATGCTAAATGGGTTGATTTTCGCTTTACTGATACACGCGGCAAAGAGCAGCACATCAGCTTTCCAGCGCATACCGTTGATGAAGATGTTATGGAAGATGGCAAAATGTTTGATGGCTCATCAATCGCTGGTTGGAAAGGTATCGAAGCGTCAGATATGATCTTGCGTCCTGATCCAGAAACTGCTTTTGTTGACCCGTTCTTTGACGCGGTGACTGTGGTAGTGACTTGCGATATCATCGAGCCATCAACGCTACAAGGTTATGACCGTGACCCACGCTCTATCGCACGCCGCGCTGAAGAGTATTTAAAGTCTACTGGTATCGGTGATACTGCTTACTTTGGTCCTGAGCCTGAGTTCTTTGTATTTGACGATGTTAAATGGTCAGTCGATATGTCTGGCGTTAGTCATAAAATCACGGCTGAAGAAGCAGCATGGTCGACTAACGAGACTTACGAGTGGGGCAACATGGCGCATCGCCCACGTG
Organism: Psychrobacter sp. MES7-P7E; assembly: GCF_002863645.1. Lineage (NCBI taxonomy): Bacteria > Pseudomonadati > Pseudomonadota > Gammaproteobacteria > Moraxellales > Moraxellaceae > Psychrobacter > Psychrobacter sp. MES7-P7E. Next base: position 26,184 of record NZ_PJBU01000075.1, read on the forward strand.
TGAAAGGCGGTTATTTCCCAGTACCACCAATCGATAGCTCACATGATATGCGTGCTGTTATGTGTGAACGCATTGAAGAGATTGTTGGTGAAGGTTCAGTTGAAGTTCATCACCATGAAGTAGCGTCTTGCCAGTCTGAGATCGGTGTTGCATTCAACACGATGGTACGTAAAGCGGATGAAGTTCAGCAATTGAAATATGTTGTTCATAACGTTGCGCATCAGTTTGGTAAAACAGCGACCTTTATGCCTAAGCCAATCGTTGGTGATAACGGTTCAGGTATGCACGTACATATGTCAATCTCAAAAGACGGCGTAAATACATTCTCTGGTGATGAGTATGCTGGTCTGTCTGAAACAGCATTGTACTTCATTGGCGGTATTATCAAGCATGCTCGTGCGTTGAATGCGATTACTAACCCATCAACGAACAGCTATAAGCGTCTAGTACCACATTACGAAGCGCCTATCAAACTTGCTTATTCAGCATCTAACCGTTCAGCATCTATCCGTATTCCACATGTAAGCAGCCCGAAAGCGGTACGTGTAGAAGCACGTTTCCCTGATCCAACGGCTAACCCATACCTAGCGTTTGCTGCACTATTGATGGCTGGCCTTGACGGTATCCAAAACAAAATGCATCCAGGCGAAGCTGCTGACAAAAACTTGTATGACTTGCCACCAGAAGAAGAAGCACAAATCCCAACGGTTGCAGAGAGCTTAGACGTTGCACTACAAGCACTGCGTGACGATCATGACTTCTTATTAAAAGGCGATGTATTCACTGAAGACATGCTAGAAGCGTTTATCGCTTTGAAAGAAGAAGAAGTACAACGTCTGAACGTAACTGTACACCCTGTCGAATTTGACATGTACTATAGCTGCTAATTAGTCGCTAAAACACTCATTTATTTTGAGTCACAAAACCAGCTAAGTTATTCTTAGCTGGTTTTTTTTATGGGTATCAACAAAGTACATCAGTCCAATTGCTGAATTTTCTTTGAAATTGCTGCTGATTTCATGTCAAAACTCACGCATAATAGTTTTATAAAATTATATTAATAGTAGACACTATTTAGGTTGATGGATTATGACTTTATTAGCAAAACCGAGTTTCTTGAAGGGTAAGATTAGAGTTGCGCTATGGACTACGGTTGCTCTCGCTAGTCTTTGTACATCTCTCACGAATGCTGCACCTATTTATAAAGTGGTCGATGAGCAAACCGGTCAAGTCACCTTTACCGACCGTCCACAGGATTATGAGCAGCAAGCTGGCAAACAAGTCAGTCAAATGGCTATTACGACAGGTGATGAGACGAGCAGGTCAACTAGTCTGAATACGACAACCAATTCTAGTACAAGTCGCCAATCATCAAATGCGTCGCAGACAGTGACTGCTACTGAGTCGCCTGCGATAAATACTAAGGTTACCACGCCAGTAAACTATCAGTTAGTAATTACTGAACCTAGCGAAGAGAGAGCCTATCGTCGTCCAGTACAGAATATCGATGTCAATGTGCAGATTAAGCCTGCGTTACAGGCAGGTGATAGCGCCCGTATTTATTTTGATGATAAAGAGGTTGCACAAGGTTTAAGTGCATCTATTGCTACTGTTGATGTTTTGCCAGGTGCTCATACAATCAAGGCTGTTATACAAAGCGAAAATGGCCAAACACTTGAGCAAATCACACGTACTGTATATGTGATTCAAAATACAACCACATTGCAAGACAACAAAAGAAAGGCAGCGCAGCTATTGGCTTATCAAAAGCTAGCTTGGTATCAAAAATTGATGTTAAAGCTGCGTCAACAGGAAGTTGCTCAGTCACAATAATGGTCTCAATAATGATTGAATATAATGGATAGATATCGCTAGCAAAATAGAAAGGCAAGCACCGTTAACGATGCTTGCCTTTTTTAATGTAAATCACTTATTTTATTTTAACTATAAGCTGTCTTATTTAGTTAACTCGATGGTACCGTTAGCAGTCACAGAAATAGTGCTATTACCAGACTCAAAGCTTTGGCTTGGTACTGACTCGTCTGCCATTCCTGATTTCATGCTCATAGCGCTATACATTGGACGTGGATAGTTGCTACCTGTGTTTAGGTTAACATTGACGACGCGGTAGCCACGAGCATCCCAAGCGCGGGTAAGGCTCTTAGCTTGCTGCTGAAAAGCGCGAGAAGCTTCGGTCATTAATTTTTGTTCTAGCGCATCTTTTTTGGTATCTGATACGCCAAAATTAAGATTGTCCATCACTAAGGTTTCTTGTAAGTCAGCAATTAGTTGGCTAGTCGCTGAAAAGTCTGTACTTTTTAAATCTATGTTTGCTTGACCTGTCCAGCCGATGATTTTATCGTTTTTGTCATAGCGTGGATAGGTGCGCTGTTGCCCTGTGCTCACGGTCACGCTAGGGTAGCGCTTGGCAATTTTCATGGCATTGTTGATTGAGGTGTTAAGCATTGTAGCTAAAGTCTTAGAGTCAGTTGCTTGTGCTTTCTTGTACAAGCTGGCTCGTACTTCATCGTTCTGAATCTCTTCTTTTATTTCTGTCTGAAATGTCAGTTGATCATAGCCTGTTGGCTCTGCATGGGCGCTACCCATCATCGCTGTCATGAGACAAACCGTACCAGAAGCTAGTGCTGCTTTATTCAATAAAGTATTTTTCATTATTATCTCCTAAGTTGATTCTAATAATATATAAATGACAATTATCAACGCTCATTCATACATGAAAAGTTGTCCCTATTGTTCTCTAGAAATCGACATGGGTGCAACTTCATTCACTAAAATAGCAAAATTCATATAAGTTGCTGTGAGAATTTTGTGACCTAAGTTACTGATATAATTTGTGCTCATACATTGCGGACCTGAGCTAATGAACTAAATGACAGTGCTATTTAGGGCCTAAAGCAAACAGTTTTAAGATAGGGGTTGTAAAATTAAAAATTTCTTGTATAATTTGCGACTGGTGGCTCCATTGGTAGCCTCGCAACATTGTTCTATGAATCCCGCCAGGACCGGAAGGTAGCAACGGTAATAGTTATAGTGTGTGCCGAGGATGTGCTGATGGAGTCGCTTTTTTTTGCCTAAAATTTGATAATTATATTTATAAAGTATCAAAGACATATTTGTAATGTATTAAGCCCTTCATTGTAAAGGGCTTTTTTTGGGTCAAATTTTTGTCTGATGGTTAGCTAATTGCTTATGTAGTTTTCAATTTAATTTCCTGTTCGATTTCCTTTATAGTTCCGATCTAGTTCTAAGGTTTTATTGATTAATATGAGTTAAAATACAATGTATTAACTTTTTATTAACATTCTAGACACCTTGGAGTTTGATTATGAAGATGTTTGTTTGGCTATTCATTGCATTTTTGGTGTTGGTAGTTGTGTTTGGGGTATCTATTTTTAATAGATTGGTACGCGCACGTAACCAAGCAAAGAACGGCTTTGCTCAAATAGATGTGCAACTAAAGCGTCGTCATGATCTGATTCCAAACTTGGTCGAAACTGCCAAGCGTTATTTGAGTCATGAAGAAGAAACACTCACTCGCGTCATTAGCGCGCGTAATCATGCTCAAGATCTACAAGACTCTAATAAGCATCAGCCAGACTCGCTAGAGCATATGGCACTGTTTGCAAAAGCAGAAGGTATGCTGTCCAAAGCGTTGAGTCAATTTTCCGCTGTCGTCGAAGCCTACCCAGAGCTCAAAGCCGATAGTATGATCAAGGAACTCATGGACGAACTAACCAATACGGAAAATCGCATCGGATTTTCCCGTCAGCATTATAATGACAGCGTAATGTTTTATAATAATGATCGCGAAGTCTTTCCTAATAACCTCGTTAGTACGACGTTTGGCTTTCGTCCACTCAGTCAGTTGGTATTCGAAGACAGAGAAGCGATTGCTCAGGCACCGATTGTCAATATGGGCTAAGGTTTAGACAATTTTGGCGAACTCTAGGCAGCCCAATCTGATGGATTTTTTTGGTGAACAGCGGATACGTACGCGGCGCAGTCTATTACTTTATGGACTGTTTTTCCTGATTGTACTTGCTCATATGGCAGTGGGACTGGCTGTCATGTCTATACTGCTGACAGTATTTACAGGCGGTATATACTACTGGGTATTGGTTCTGGTCATTGTCTTGACGTTAGGCAGTTTCGTTGGTGGTAGTTTTTTAGAGTATCGACGCCTGCGAGCAGGTGGCCGCGCTATTGCTCAGCGAGTAGGGGCGGTTAGGCTATTCATTGATAACAGCCAAGAAGCATGGGAGCACAGTCAAGGAGTCGCTCATCAACACGAAGCTGAAGAAAGGGTTCGCTATAGTTCACGTCATATAGCAGTACGTGACGAGCGCGATTTTCCGCCCGTTTATCGTCGCTACTATGAAATCGCTCAACAACTGGCCATTGCGGCAGGTTTGCAAACCCCTGTTTTGTACGTGCTACCTGACGAGCAGGGTATCAACGGTTTCGTCGCTAGTCGCCATAGCTCAGATATGGTACTCGTCGTTACTCAAGGTGCGTTAGATAAACTGTCTGATGAGGCGCTATACGGACTCATTGGTCATGAATATGGTCATATATTGCACGGTGATGCTACGTTCAATTTACAGCTGATGGTGGTATTGGCAGGCTTGCAGATACTATACGACTGGAGTGACCCAATATCTAATTACCGTTATTTTGATAGCGATAGTATTTCACAAAAGTTTCTATCACAGAGACAGGTTGATACGCTTGCACGCAATACAGAAGCGCAAACCGCTAATTTCACCACGCATAGTGAATGGGTCGCTTACTGGCAGCAGCAATCACAACAACAGCAGTACTCAGCCAAGCGTCAGTCTAAATGGGTACAAACGCCACCTATAATAGATCGTCAAGCCCCGCGTAGTGTCTGGACATTGCTACTGCATGGTTTAAGCTTCTCTAGCATGGCAAGCGCGCAGTTGATTAAGCACAGTTTTAATCGTGAGCGTGAGCTACTTGCTGATGCCACTAGTGTTCAATTGACACGTACACCTGCGATTATCGAAACCTTAAAAGCCATTCATCAAGACTCGCTCGGCTCGCGTTTGTCTGGCATCGCCGATATCAACGGACTCAGCCATTTTTTCTTTGCTAGTAGTGGGGCAGACTTAGGTGATGTGTCATGGTTTGCCACCCATCCAAGCTTGACTGAGCGTATGAACGCTATTAATGCGGATGCTTATCATCAGTTCGCGGTACAAGTCGCCAAAGAAAAGCGAATAAATCAGCAAAAGGTCAAAGAAATATATAGGCAACGCCGCTTAGGTGATTGGGGAGCAACAAAAGAAAATAGCCTAAGTGAATATTTGCCAGAAAAAAATACGCGTCACTCGTCAGTATTTGAGACTCAAACAGCTGCAACGATTAATACAGGTGACAATAAACAGACAAGTGACAGAAAAGTTCTAGCTGAGTCTATAAGCGAAAATCGTAATAAAGATAATGGCGAATTAGAGATTGATGACGGTTTAGAGTTTGCCGTAGAAGCTGATGTGGTGGTCGATGGGCGGCTTCAAGTACAGGCCGAAGACGTTGGCGTTCATCAGCTATTAAAACCGTGGCAGTCCAAACCTGACGCTGACCTACCAGAAAACACATTAATTGGGTTTGATGATATTAAAAAGGTATCACTACCTCAGTACATACTCAACCATAGTCATCATCCTTTAGGTGCGCTAGCATTAGTCGAAGCTGTCTTGCTTTGTCATCAGCATCAATCATTATCAACGACTGCCACTTATAGTTTGAATGATATTTGGAATGATGGCTTCTCTGTTGCGACTGACTCGACTTCCCATGAGCAAGTATTGCCACATAGGATAGATACTAAGCTGATGACAGTAGTAGCCAGTTTGGACAGGCGTTTAGACAGCGCTTTGATTGAGCTCGTCTTAAACCAATTGCATCAAAAGAATTTATCTGAACTATGTATTGAAGATCTAAAGCTCAAAAGTAAAAACGATCATAGTCACGACAGTCATCAGTACTATAAAAAACAAGAGAAATGCCGTACGATGTTGTTGCGTTATCAGCAGGGCATATTTGAGCTGTTTAACCAACAGCTGACATCTGACTTAACCAAAAGCTTAGCTTATGATTCGTCAGATAAAAATATAGCTAGTGATAACGCTCATGCGGTTGCGATTACTCTGAATAACCCGTTAGCTTTAGCACATCAAAAATCGCCAATATCATCATTATGGCAAGCGCTACATTTGCAGCAGTTACTACCGATATTGTCTAAAGTTTTACAAGATACAGACGCGCAGTCTCTATGGCCGCAAATACTAAAGACTGGTATGGAAGACGTAAGGGCGCAACTAGATCCTTCAAGTCAGGCGTTTACAGGACTTAGTAAATCAGAAGTATCAGTTGTTGTCTTATTGGCTTATCGACTATCAAAAGATGCCAAAGGCCAGATGATCTCACTGCATGACCAATCGCTATTGAGTGAGGGTACTGACAGTGTGGCGCATTATATTGTAGATTTGAGACGGCATGCGCGCTTGATTGATATTGATCTTATGACAGTAAGCGATGTTAATTTACAGTGGCTATTATTGACCGCACAGCACTTGAATAGCATTCAGTTATTGGCGATTATTTCTGCGGTTCCTGTCTCTGCCAATCACTTTATCAAGCGCTTGGTAGGTGATCCGAATGCTGATAATTATCGAGAGAAGCAACAGGATGGTAGTCAAATAGATTATAATGAAAGTGAAATGAGCCAGCCTACTCATAATGAGTATCGCCAATGGCTAAGTACGTTGCATACGGTGATGTTACACGATACGATAATCAGCCAAGATGAATACGATTGTTTGTTGGCAATATCAGAGCGTTGGCTCGGTATTCGACAGCTGTTTTGATGGGCATGTATTTATTACTTAATTGATAGTATAGCGCATGCTTAATGAGAGCTGCCAAAAGCATAAAAACATCTATAAATGATATAAACAAAATGAGTAGGATAGTAGAGTCGAATGAGTGATACCCAAGACCCGCTAACTGTATTACAGCGCCGTGTGCAGCAACGCCAAATTCTAGCGATGATAGGTATCAATCAGTGGGTACAACCTGAGTCAGAAACCATCAATATGGCTGACATTGCGACAGCTTCGGTTGAGCAGTCAAATATTGTTTCCACTGATATTGAGTCTAGTAACAATGAAGTAGTGAGCGTTGGAATTTTAGGCACAGTTGATCGATCGACTGATGGTTATGATATCAATGATTACAATGCTAAGGGCTATGTTGCCGATGAGTATGATCCTGATTTGCAAGCTACCGCTGAGCAGACGGCTAGCGAGCAAAGCCCTGTTATTTATAGTTTTGATTCCGTTGATTCAACTACTGTTAGTTCAAGTACTGGGTCTATCTATCATGACATCCCAAGTACTACATCGAACCAAACTGCTGTAACCTCTACGAATGCACCTATTGAGCAACCTCAATTTGCGCAGAATAATTTTCCGCAAAGTAGTTTTCCACAGAGTGCTAGTGATGACAGCATAAATGATGATAGCTTAAAAAAAGTAGTACCATTTGACTTGCAAGGTGGCCGCTATGGTGACTGGGTAATAGTGGTTGATATCAAAGCGCTAAATAGTGACAGTCAAAAACTATGGCAAAACATCATTCAAGCGCTATCAATCACTTGCGAGACAACATCATTCCCGATTTGCGACGGTATGGATACTGCTGAGCTTGCCAATGCCAGTCTTGCAGGATATATCTTTCGAATTGGCCGGAGTGAAGAGATACAAGTTGCTGCACTGACAGCGCTGCCTAACGGCCTCCAACATCCCAATCTGACCACTGTGCCGACATTAGAAGCAATGCTCGCAGACAGTGATGCTAAACGTCAGTTGTGGGAGCAGATATCTCATTGAGTTGTATAAAAACTAACATCGATACCATTGCCTTTATCAACAAACTGAAATAAAAAACATCCTTTTATTTCATCATACCTAGGACTGTGATTATGCCTACAACCCCAACGTCTACAGCAACTGCCACCCCGCATCGCCTGCCAAATTTTTGTGCTGGTCCTGCTACTATGCCAACAGCCGTATTAGCGCGCGCGCAGAGCGAACTGCTTGATTGGCAAGGTCGCGGCCTGTCGGTCATGGAAGTCAGCCATCGTAGTAAAGAGTATATGGCCATTACTGACAAGGCGGAAGCTAAGCTACGCACGCTTATGGAAATACCAGATAACTATAAAGTGCTGTTTTTGCAAGGTGGCGCAAGTTTGCAGTTTTCTGCGATTCCATTGAATCTGTTAAATGGCGGACGCGGTGACTATTTGACGACAGGAGCGTGGTCAGGTAAAGCAATCAAAGAAGCTAAGCGCTATGAAGCATTGGGTTTGGGCGAGATTAACTTAGTTGCGACTGGCAAAGAGAGTAACTTTACTGACGTACCAGCGCAAAGCGGTTGGAATATCAGTGAAGACGCCGCTTATTTTCATTACTGTGCCAATGAAACGATTCATGGTTTACAGATATTTGAGCCGCCACAAGTAGATGCGCCAATCATTGCTGATATGTCATCTTGTATCTTGTCACAGCCGATAGATGTGTCTAAATTTGGCATGATCTACGCCGGCGCACAGAAAAACATCGGTCCTGCAGGTCTAGTCATTGTCATTATCCGTGATGATTTGATGGGGCAAGCAAGTGAATGGTGTCCTATGCTGCTGAACTATGAGCATCAAGCTGACAAAGAGTCTATGTCTAACACGCCAGCGACGTACTCTTGGTACTTAGCAGGGCTAGTGTTTGATTGGTTGGAAGAGCAGGGCGGTGTGGCTGCTATCGGTAAAATCAATCAGCAAAAAGCCGATTTACTTTATAAGACAATCGATGAGAGCAGTTTTTATAATAATCCAGTAGATTCTAAGTATCGTTCTATCATGAACGTGCCGTTTACTTTAGCAGACAGCAGCCTTGATAAAGTATTCTTAGAAGAGTCAGAAAAAGCTGGTTTGTTAAATCTAAAAGGTCATCGCGACGTAGGCGGTATGCGAGCCAGTATCTACAATGCCGTACCACTTGAGTGGGTACAGCAGTTGGTTGACTTTATGATTGCTTTTGAAAAAAAGCATGCATAAGTCATAATAGCCTTTAAAATAAAAGACGCTGCTTTTACAAGTTGCGTCTTTTTTTATGAGTGTATTTGTCGATGCGCAGTTTTAGGAAGAAGCGTTTAATATCTGCCGCCATTATATCTAATATCAATGATGTCGTACTGATGGATGCCGCGTAACACGGCAAACCATTAGGATGAACTACCCACTACCTTATAGGTAGGGGTTTCTTAGGTAACGCTCATACTTGACACGATATTCTGTATCAGCGGTTAAGCGAATTGACTAAGCTAACCCTGTCGCACCGACAGTTTTTGAGTGTTTAGCCAGTAGCAATCCTTGATTTAAGATGTTAATACTGGCGTTGAGGTCTCGGTCATTTTCTTGCAGGCAACTTGGACAATTCCAAGATCTTAACGACAGCGGTAATTCAGCTTTCGTTAGCAAGTGACTGCATCCTGAGCACGTTTTAGAGGATGGATACCACCGGTCTATTTTAACAAGCGTTTTACCGTACCATTCCGCTTTATATGCCAGCATGGTGGTAAAGACCGACCAAGCGCTGTCCGATATGGCTTTGGCAAGTTTCCTGTTCTTAACCATACCCTTTACATTCAAATCCTCAATAGCAATAACATCGTGGTTTTTGATGATATTGAATGAGAGCTTATGTAGAAAGTCTTTGCGGCTATTGGTTATTTTCTCGTAGACTTTAGCAACTTTAAGTTTTTGCTTTTGGTAGTTACCGCTCTCTGATAGTTTACGTTGATCCGCTTTGGCCACAGCTCTACGTTTGGCTAAAATCTTTTGTTCTCGCACCAGTTTATCTTGCAACTTTGCCAGAAACTTAGGATTGGCAACTCTGCATCCATTTGATAAGACGATGAAGTGGGTCAGTCCTAAATCAATGCCGATATTAGAGTGAGTCTTTGGTAGTGGCTCAACGACCGTTTCAACCAATAGGCTGACGTAATACTTGTCTGATGGGGTTTTGCTTATGGTGGCACTTTTTATTAAGCCGTTTATTTTACTGGGGAATTTGGCGTTGATGTGGCCTATTTTAGGCAGTTTAACGGTGTTTTTTGTGACGGCTACCGTTCCCTTTTGATTGTTGGTGGTGTAGCTGTCTTTAATGCCTTTTTTCTTGAATTTAGGAAAACCTGAGCCTTGTTTGAAAAACTTGCTATAGGCAGCTCTTAGCTGTTGCTGTACGTTAGCCAATGCCAGGCTATCCACTTCTTTGAGCCATTCAAACTCTTTTTTGTACTGAGCTGGGGTGTTGTTTAGGGTGGTTTTAGTAGCTTTGTAATGATCAATCTTATCACCAAGCATTTTATTCCAAATAAAGCGCGTACAACCGAATGATTTAGCAAAGAATACTTGCTGATCGGCATTAGGATATATCCTAACTTTATGGGCGTTTAGAATTTGAGTGGGCATACAGACGGTGCTTATATTTCGTGCTATATTTATTATTAATAATACCACATGTAGAAATAGTTACTACCAACAATGCATTCATCCCACTACTTTAGAAGTAGGGAGCTTCTGCGCTGAAGTGTTAAAAAACCTAAGTTTGCTATGATAAAATTTTGCTATAACGCTGTTTTGCTGTCAGGCTTTACGTTTTGATATTTATATTGGTTAGCATAGAGGTTTGTTATAACGTCATGATAATAAAAAACGCCCTGTTAAAAGCCATGTTGCTAACCATCACCGTCAGTTGGATACCGAGCAGTATCGCTGCACCTATCACGACGACCGCGCTTGGTCACAATAGCCCTACTGAGTACATCAATGCACCTTACTTACCTTATGCCAATCCAAAAGCGCCATCAGGGGGCACGCTTTCTCTAGATGCTCGCGGTACGTTTAATAGCGCCAATAAATGGATGACCACGGGTGTCGCGATGATTGGCACAGACTATCTGTATGATACTTTGATGACTGGCTCATTAAATGAAGCTTTTACCATGTATCCGCAGCTGGCAAGTAAAGTGACATATGATCCAGATGATACGAGCTGGATTATCTATCATCTCAATCCTAATGCTCGTTTTTGGGACGGGTCTACTGTGACCAGTCGCGATGTAAAAGCAACTTTTGAGGCGATATTGAACAAAGGCCCCATGTATATTCGCAGTTATCTAAGTGATATCAAAGACATTCAAATCATTAATGATCAACAAGTAAAGTTTGTCTTTGCCTCTGCTGAAAACAAAGAAATTTTGCTGACCGTTGGCCAGTTCCCTATATTTGCCAAGTCTTCCATTGATACCGATTTTGAGAAAATCAGTCTGTCACCATTGATGGGTAGTGGTCCTTATAAATTGGGACGCGTCGATGCGGGGCGTTCGGTAAGTTATATACGTGATCCCAATTATTGGGGTCGTGATTTGATGGTCAATCGTGGCCGCTACAATTTTGATATGATCAAGTTTGTTTATTATCAAAGTGATGAAATTGCCTTTGAAGGTTTTAAATCCGGTCAATACCGTTTTCGCCCCGAAAATAAAGCATCTAACTGGGTAACTGGGTATAATTTCCCCGCAGTGAAAGCAGGGCTTATCCAAAAAGAGACGATAATCAGCCAAAACCCAGTACCGATGCAAGCGTTGGTGATGAATTTGCGCCGCCCAATCTTTCAAGATATCAAAGTTCGCCAAGCATTGACGGCTGCTTATGATTTTGAATGGATGAATAAAACCTTATTTCATGGGCAATATGAACGCTTGCAAAGCTTTTTTCATGGCTCAGAGCTCGCCGCAATGGGTACGCCATCTGACGCAGAAATGCAGGTGTTGACGCCGTTATTGTCTGAGCTTGAACCGACTCAGCGTAAAGCAACATTAGAAGAATGGCAGCTATCCACCAGTGATGGTAATGGTTTTAATCGTCAAGGATTATTAGAAGCGCGCCAGCTTCTATTAGAGGCTGGGTTTTATTATGAGGATATGAAACTATATCAGCCTGATAGATCGCTTGCCCAGATTGAGATTTTGATGACAGGCGAGACCATGGGCCGTGTATTGTTGCCTTACATTCGCAATCTAAAACGCTTGGGATTTGATGCAACCTTGCGTCAAGTCGATGGGCCGCAATATTATGAGCGTATGCGCCGTTTTGACTATGACATGGTCGTGGACGTATTTGCTCAAAGCCTATCTCCTGGTGCTGAGCAAGCGGCATTCTGGGGAAGTGCTGCTGCTGACGAGCCGGGTAATCATAATAGTGCTGGTATCAAGAATGCAGCCGTCGATAAAGTCGTTGCTGCCCTTGGTAATGCTAAAAATCGTGATGAGATTGTACTGTATACGCAGGTGCTAGACCGGTTGTTGCGCGCAGGACATTATGTTGTACCGCTATACGGCAAATCTGGTACAAATGTCGCCTACTGGGATCAGTATCGCCATACCGAAAAACTACCGACCAATGCTGTTGGTATTGATTACTGGTGGGTCGATAAAGAGGCAGAAGGGCGTATCAATAAATATTTAAAGCAGTAGACAGTATTTATATGAGGTTTGACCTTGTGATAACGGACAGCTGAGCCTATATGCTGTTTTATTAAATATATGCTGTTGCTATCAAATAACAGTTAGATTAGGGCGTGTCCTCATTTTAAAAATGGTGATAAAAATGAGATAAATTGCCGTCAAACGAGGAAAATAGTGCAGATAATATCGAGATATTGACCAACTATTTGACGATGTTTGGCAAAATTTAGCTATTTTTAGCCCATTTAGAGGACACTCGTTTGAATTGAGGACACGCCCTAGATAACTCAAAATAACACGTAACAAAAATAACTACCGGTAAGGATTTAATATGAGTATTCGTATTCACCCCATTAAAGCATTTAGCGATAACTATATCTGGACATTGATTAATGAAAATAATAAGCAGGCGATTGTCATTGATCCAGGTCAAGCCCAACCGGTCATTGATTATCTAGAGACGCATGAGCTCGAACTAACCTCGATTTGGACGACTCACCATCATCATGATCATATCGGCGGCGTTGCAGAGTTGCAGGAATCGTATCCGATGACTCATCTGGTTGCGCATAGTGAGCATGGCGTCGATGAAGATCAAACTATCAAAGACGGTAGCACGGTGAGCGCATGGGGCTGCTCTGCGCAAGTCTGGGATGTATCAGGGCATACCGCTAGCCATATGGCCTATATTTTGGATATCGATGGGCAAAAGCATTGTTTCTGCGGTGATACGTTGTTTAGTGCAGGTTGTGGACGTGTGTTTACTGGTACGATTGAGCAACTGCATGAGAGCTTTAAGCGTTTGAACGGCTTGCCTCATGAGGCGCTACTGTATCCGGCGCATGAATATACGGCCAGTAACCTGCGTTTTGGCCTGTCTATTGAACCTGACAATGAATCGATGCAGCAAGCCTTAGCACGAGCAGAGGTACAAACTGAACAAGGCATGGCAACGCTACCAGTGACACTAGAGCATGAGCGCACGGTAAATGTGTTTTTACGTACACAAGAGCCGAGTGTAATCGCAGGAGTTAAATCCAAAATGCCTATCGATGATGAGAAGTCGTTAACGGTATTTGCAGCGTTACGTGAGCTGAAAAACAACTTTTAAAGTAAGTTTTTAACAAATAGTTTGCTTTTAAGCACCTATTTAATACACCACAATTCGCTGCTGAACGTCATTGCTATCTCTCTTTATTTAGGAAGTCGCCATTATGGGTCGTTATATCTTAAAAAGACTACTACTGATATTGCCGACACTATTTTTGATATTGCTTGCCAATTTTGTGATCGTACAGGCGGCACCGGGCGGGCCTGTTGAGCAGCAGCTGGCACTTATTGAGCAGGGCGCAAAAGATAATGCGCTTGGCGGTAATATTGGTGCGGGCAGTGCAGGTGGCAACGACAGTACTTATCAAGGCACGCGTGGTCTCTCTGAGGAGATGGTCGCTGCGATCAATGCTCAATATGGCTTTGATAAATCCGCTCCAGAGCGATTTTGGCTCATGCTAAAGAACTACGCTCAGCTAGATTTTGGTGAGTCGTTTTTTAAAGGGCAGTCGGTGACCGATCTTATCATAGAGAAGCTGCCAGTCTCGATATCGCTTGGGCTGTGGAGTACGTTGCTCATCTATATGATCGCTATTCCGCTAGGCGTCTATAAAGCGATGCATCATGGCTCAGGCATTGATAAAGCCACTGCTATGCTGCTAGCGATCGGACATGCAATACCTGTGTTTGTCTTCGCAGTGATTTTACTGGTTTTCTTTGCAGGTGGCAGCTATTGGAATATCTTTCCATTACAGGGACTGACGTCCGAAAATTTTGATCAGCTAAGCGCGCTTGGTAAAGTGAAAGATTATTTTTGGCATTTGGCGTTACCGCTGCTGGCAAGTACTGTAGGCGGTTTTGCAGGTTTGACCTATCTGACCAAATTCAGCTTTTTAGAGGAGCTGGGCAAACAGTATGTACTCACTGCTCGTGCTAAAGGCTTAGGTGAGCGTCAAGTACTATACGGACATGTTTTTCGCAATGCGATGTTGATTATTATCGCAGGTATTCCGGCCGCTATCGTTGGTATCTTCTTTGCCGGTAACTTTTTGATTGAAATTATCTTTAAACTTGATGGCCTCGGTTTACTAGGTTTTGAAGCCATTCAACAACGCGATTATCCAGTGATATTTGGCACACTATTTATCTTTACCTTAGTGGGGCTGCTACTACAGTTAATCAGTGATTTGAGCTATCACTTAATCGATCCTCGTATTGACTTTGAGGGGCGCTAATGTCAAATAATCAACCTTCACCAAATCGCAGTACTATTAATAGCGAACCAGATAAAGCGCCAATGCCTGAGCAGCTATCTACCACAAAAAAGCAACGCTTGAACCCTATCTGGCAAGCACGACTCAATCGCTTTCGTCAAAATAGACTTGGGGTGATATCGCTGTTTGTTTTCGCAGTGATATTTGTTATTTGTATGGCAGCTAACGTCATTGCCAATGACAAACCTTTACTGGTTCAATATCAAGGCGATTATTACTTTCCGGTATTAAAGGCCTATCCTGAAACGACGTTTGGTGGTGTATTTGAGACCGAAACCAATTATAAAGACCCTGCAGTGCAGTCGCTGATTGATGAGCAAGGGTTTTATATAATGCCGCCTATTCCGTTTGCCGACCAGACGCCCAACGTCGAGCTTGGTCTGCCTTATCCAGCAGCACCCAATGCTCAGAACTGGCTTGGTACTGATGATATGGGACGTGATGTGCTGGCACGGATACTTTATGGTATGCGAGTGTCGTTACTGTTTGGTCTGGCCTTGACGCTTGCGGGTGCACTGATTGGGATTATCGTCGGTGCGGTACAAGGTTATTATGGCGGCTGGGTAGATCTGGCAGGGCAGCGATTTATGGAAGTATGGGGCGGTATGCCTCAGCTGTTTATGATTATTATTTTGGTCAGTCTGTTTAGTCCCAGCATTATTATGCTGTTCGCCATGATGCTACTGTTCGGTTGGATGGGTTTGGTCGGTTTGGTACGGGCAGAGTTTTTGCGAGCCCGTAACTTTGACTATGTGCGAGCTGCACGCAATTTAGGTGTTTCGGACAGCCAAATCATGCTTAGACATATCTTACCCAATGCGTTAGCTTCTAGTTTGTCGCAGTTGCCATTTATTCTAACGGCCAATATTATCGCTTTGACTGCGCTGGATTTCTTGGGATATGGATTGCCACCTGGCTCGCCGTCTCTTGGTGAGCTAATGGTACAAGGGAAGAACAACCTTGATGCACCTTGGCTTGCCTTGTCAGGATTCTTTAGTTTGACCTTTATTTTGTCATTGCTCATCTTCGTCGGCGAAGCGCTGCGTGATGCATTTGATCCGAGGCGTTCTTAATATGACTAAAAATATTGTCGCCACTAAGCACAGCAATGCGCCAAATGAAAGTCTTCATCGTGCACAAGATAAGCTCATGCTAACTGTAGATAGATTAACTATCACGACGACTACAGGCATCCAGTTGGTCGATGCGCTGTCTTATGAGTTAAGACAAGGGCAAACCTTGGCCATCGTTGGTGAGTCAGGCTCTGGCAAGTCAATTGCCAGTCTTGCGCTACTAGGGCTGTTACCAGATAGCCTCACCGTTACTGGTGAGGTGCGGCTTGCAAGTACAACAGGCATGTCGACCTTGTCCATAGCGAATGATAAGGCGCGTAATGCCGCATTACGTGCTATTCGTGGACAGCGTATCGGTATGGTATTTCAAGAACCAATGACCGCACTAAATCCGTTGCATACGGTCGCCAAACAAATCGCTGAATCGTTGCGTCTAGTTGGCGTGCCTAAGAAGCAATGGCAAGAAACCAGCATTGCTTTGCTAAATGATGTCAATATTACAGATCCTGCTGACAAGTTGAACCGTTACCCACATGAGTTATCAGGCGGTCAGCGTCAGCGAGTAATGATTGCGATGGCATTGGCTCAGCAGCCTGATATTTTAATTGCTGATGAGCCAACGACTGCGCTCGATGTTACCTTGCAACATGAGATTTTAGCGCTACTAGATGATCTCAAAAGCAAGCACAATATGGCGATGATATTAATCAGTCATGATCTCAATTTGGTCAGGCGCTATAGTGATGAGGTCATCGTTATGCGCCAAGGTCAAACCATCGAACAGGGTCAAACGTCAGCGGTATTTGATCAGCCTAAAGCTGATTATACCCGCACACTTATCAAGCAAGACTTTGGGCAAGCATTAACCATAGAAGACGATAACGCAGATAAACAATCAATCGTATTAGAAGTGACGCGTCTTAACGTACAGTTCCCAATTGAAAAAGGTCTGCTTGGAGGTACCAAGCGCTGGTTCGATGCGGTCAAAGATGTCGATATGACGCTACAAAAAGGCCAAGCATTGGGTATCGTCGGTGAGTCTGGCTCTGGAAAAACCACCATTGCGCTGGGGCTTAGCCAACTACTGAGCAACCAAGCACGTGTGAATGGGCAGATAGTGGTCAATGGTCAAGATATCTCAGTATTGTCCAAAAAAGCACTACGTAATTTCCGCTCGCAAATTCAGATGGTATTTCAAGATCCATTTGCCAGTATTAATCCGCGTATGACAGTCATGCAAATCGTTGAAGAGGGATTGCTAGTACAAGGCGTGGATAAAGTCGCCCGTCAGCAAGCGGTGCTAGATAGTCTTGCTACGGTACATTTGCCTTTAGCATTTGCGCAGCGTTATCCTCATGAGCTGTCAGGTGGTCAGCGTCAACGCGTGGCGCTGGCGCGTGCCCTCATTATGAAACCAAGCTTACTTATATTGGATGAGCCGACCTCTGCGCTCGACAGTACCACACAGGTCACAGTAGTTAGTTTATTACGTGAAATACAAGAAAGACTAGAAATCAGTTATGTCTTTATTAGTCATGATCTCAAGGTAGTACGTGCACTGTGTCAGCATATCATGGTGTTAAAACAAGGCACTTGCGTAGAATCTGGACGTACCGAAGATCTCTTTAATCATCCACAACATACTTACACTCAGCAATTATTAAGGGCAAGTACTGACTAGTTTAAACGACTTACTGTAGCCACTTAGATTGATCAATCAAACTAAGCGACTAAAATAAGCGGCTTGGTATAAAATTGACACATCACAGTTCATAATAATAGCGACATAACGAAAAAAGCAGTGGTACAATAATTTTAGAGAGCTGCCCATTTTATAATGCTGTGATGCGTATCTTTATACATTCTGGCGCTCGTAAATTAGTAATATTTAACTGGCTGGCAAAAACGGTCTTTAACGGTCTTTATTGCAGTTAAAACCATCATTAAAAAGGATTTTTGTGCTCATGAAAACACAAAACAGTATTACTAAATTGGTAAAGAACAACAGTTTGCAGCATGCTGGTTATTTGGCTGTGGCTAAGACTCGGGCAAAGGTATTAAAAGCAGTATCTTATGTGATACCTATCAGAAGACCGATGTTATTCGTTGGCGAGACTGCCTGTGACGAGCTATGCGATATGCTTATCAATGAAGGCAATACCAATGTGTTTATTGTCACGGATGCAGTGCTCAACAAACTGGGCATACCAGCAAAAGTTACCGATTATCTAGATGCGAAAAATATCAGTTACCACATCTATGACGGTGTTACGCCAGATCCTACTTTTAAAGTAGTTGAAGAAGGACTACGTCAGTCTATAGAGGCCAATTGTGACTCTATCGTAGCCATTGGTGGCGGCTCAGTGATCGATGCGGCCAAAATGATAGCAATGTCTCAAGGCAATAAGTGCAAGCCAAAGCAGCTAATCGGTATTCTTAAAGCAAGAAAGCCTGCAACGCCGCTATACTGCGTACCAACGACAGCTGGCACGGGTTCAGAAGCGACACTTGGTGCAGTAGTGTCTGATGACAAAACGCATCAAAAAGCATTGTCTATCGACCCAAGAATGGTACCACTAGCCGCTGCGATTGACCCAGTTATTATGAAAGGCATGCCAGCCCATATAACAGCAGATACTGGTATTGATGTATTGACCCATGCCTTAGAAGCATGGATGAGTGCCAATGCCAGCGTAGAGACAGATTACTATGCAGCCTCTGCCGTAAAATCTGTCATGCATTATCTACTACTAGCTTATAAAGACGGTGGCAATTTAAAAGCAAGAGAAGAGATGGGTATCGCTGCTCATTATGGCGGGATAGCCTTTAACAAAGCAGGTTTGGGTTATGTGCATGCTATCGCGCATCAGTTAGGCGCTTACTATAGTATTCCTCATGGTCGTGCCAACGCCATCGTGTTGCCTTATGTGCTCGACGTCAATCGCAAAGCGAGCAAAAAAAGACTGGCTGCATTGGCGAAAAGAACCGGTATGGTACAGGATGGTCAAGCAGCCAATGGCGATAGTGAGATAGCAGATCACCTTATCACCCAAGTTAGAGACTTGATTGCAGATCTAAATATTGACCCGACTGTCAATGGTATGCAAACTAGCGACTTTGATGAGATTGCAAAGGCAGCTGCAAAAGAGGTCAGCGATACTTATGCCGTGCCAACCTATCTGTCAGCAACTGAAATCAAAGAAATTCTAATGAAGATTAAGCAGGCAAGTGACGAACGTGCTGATAAAGATAGCCAAAAATCTTCATAATCCTATGCTTACATTGATAACCTTACGATAAATAAAAGCCCATTACTTTTTTAAGAATGGGCTTTTTTAATGCATTGAGATAACAAAGCTTTCGTCTTATTTCTATAGTTAACTCATACTAAAATATATAATCGTTATCAAACAACCGTTTAATTTATCTTGTGATTAGGGCGTGTCCTCATTTTAAAAATGGTGATAAAAATAAGATAAATTGCAGTCAAACAAGGAAAATAGCGCAGATAATATCGAGATATTAGTCAGCTATTTGACACCATTTGACAAGATTTAGCCATTTTTAACCCATTTAGATGACTATCGATTGAATTGAGGACACGCTCTAAACCCAGTTGATAAAAAATATCTTAATAAACTGTAAATATATTACAGTATAGGAATGTTTCAGTGATACAAAAGCGTTAGGATATCTAAAGGACATTACGCTTAGGAGATTTTTATGAATCGAATATTACCATCTAGAATTATAGGGTTAGTTATCATAGCGAGTAGTGCGATTTACGCAGGCTGCGCATCAACTGAAAACAGCTCTACTGTAAAGAACACAACTGCCGCTAACCCATATGCACCGACTACGCCAGGATTGGCAGTAGCCACAGTAGCGGGCGGATGTTTCTGGTGTGTTGAAGCAGGTTATGAAAAAATCCCTGGCGTGGTAGAAGTCGTGTCTGGCTATACGGGTGGAACCGCTGAAAACCCAACCTACAAGCAGGTGTCAGCAGGTGGTACTGGGCATACAGAAGCGGCGCAGGTGTATTATGATCCTAAGAAGATTACTTACAACGGCATAGTACAGGCGCTATGGAGAATCGCTGATCCTACTGATGATAAAGGGCAGTATGTTGATCGCGGCACACAGTACCGTCCAGCAATTTTTTATAATAATGCGCAAGAAAAGCAAATCGCAGAAGCGGCCAAGCAATCACTGCAAGCCTCTGGTGTGTATGCCAATCCAGTAGTGATTGAGATTGTTCCTGCTAGCACTTTTTATCCTGCTGAAGAGTATCATCAAGATTATTATAAAAAGAACCCGATACGCTATAAAGCTTATACCTTCAATTCTGGTCGCTATCAATTTATCGAGAGTGTCTATGGTAAAAACTATGAGCTTGATTTTAGTAAGTTTACGCCCGAAGCAGATAGCACACAGCAAGTGACGTCAAATAACACAGCGGATAACAAAGTAAGTAAAGGTTTTAACCCAGATACATTCGTAAAACCTTCACAAAATGCGCTAAAGAACTCCCTTAGTGACATTCAGTACAAAGTCACCCAAAAAGAGGGTACTGAGCGCGCCTTTGATAATGAGTATTGGGATAACAAAGAGCCTGGATTATATGTAGACGTCGTATCTGGCGAGCCACTGTATTCTTCGCGTGATAAATATAAATCTGGTACGGGTTGGCCGAGTTTTACTCGCCCATTGGATACGAGCTTAGTGGTTGAAAAGCCAGATCGAGGGATATTTGGAACCCGTACTGAAATTCGTAGCCGTTACGCGGACTCACATGTGGGCCATGTATTTGATGATGGTCCAGCACCGACAGGCAAGCGCTATTGCATGAACTCAGCAGCACTTCGCTTTATTCCGCTTGCGGATATGGAAGCTGAAGGTTATGGCAATTGGGTAGATGATGTAAAACCAATTGGTTAGTACTATTTTTCCATCACTCAGTCAAATAAAAAGGACGCATCATATGCGTCCTTTTTATTTGGTTGTTATTCACAACAGCCTAATCAATTAACAGCGACTTAAAACGCTGGTTGACGTTTAGGTACCGCACCCAAAAATTCATTACGGGCTTGATTGTTGTGTTGATATTCACCAAGCATCGCGGTACTACGCGTGGTTGAATGTTGTTTGCTAACACCGCGCATCATCATACACATATGCGAGGCATCCATGACGACTGCTACACCGCGGCAGCCAGTAACATCCATAATGGTCTGCGCAATCTGCTCACTTAGGTTTTCTTGTATTTGCAAACGACGGGCAAACATATCGACGATACGGGCAAATTTTGACAGTCCCAGTACTTGGCCGTCAGGTAAGTAGCCGATATGAGCGACACCATGGAACGGTAGCATATGATGCTCACACAGTGAATAAAACTCAATGTTCTGTACCAGTACCAGCTCGCGATTGGCTGATGGAAACACAGCATCATTGACCACTTCATCTATACTTTGATGATAGCCTTGGGTCAGATGGGCAAAAGCTTTTGCAGCACGTACAGGCGTATCTAGCAAACCCGGACGATCTAAGTCTTCGCCAGTTGAAGCAATCAGTTGGCGATAAGATTCGGTACTTTCTTTATAATCTGGGGTTATTATTGGGGTGTTACTCATAAGTTTGGCAGCCATCCAAAATGTGGGTGTAGCTTAACGTTGAATCCTATCATGTCAGGATTCTTATAAAATTGTGCAAGCTGGGAAGGGCTGTGATTATACTCGAAATCTGCTGAACTTCATACTGCTGTAGCAAGCAGTTGAGTGTTTAATCTGTTCAGAGTCGTCAGACAAATCAATAGGGTCATAACTATAACGGTGTATACCGTTTAGAACGTTTATATAAAGACCGTTATGGATGGCAGATATCTGATTGGTTTACTAAATGAGAGGTTAATACAACGTTAATGAGAGTCGACAAGTACAGTTTACGACTGTTTACTTAAACTAATTCGTGTATAATAAGTCATCTTTTGATTTGCATCATTTCATGACGCGTCACTTTCTGATTACTCTAAATAAACCTATACTCTAAATCATCTCGATTGATTCAAAAGGAAATCTTATGCTATTGCAAGGACAACGATTTGTCGTAACTGGCATCGCAAGTAAACTCTCTATCGCTTGGGCTATTGCAGAAGCGCTACACCGCGAAGGCGCCTCACTGATCCTGACTTATCCGAATGATAAAATCAAAAAGCGTGTGGACATGGCTGCCGAACAGTTCGAAGCGGATTTGGTGCTAGAGTGTGATGTCGCCTCTGATGAGTCGATTGCTGCTTGTTTTGAGCAAGTAACCGCGCATTGGGGTGATGGTATTGATGGTGTGGTACACGCCATTGGTTTTGCCCCAATGGATCAGCTCGATGGTGACTTTGTCAATGCTACCACGCGTGAAGGCAGCCACATAGCACATGATATTTCTAGCTACAGCTTTGTGGCATTGGCAAAAGCAGCTCGTGAGTTGCTTGCAATGCGTCATGGTTCTATGCTGACATTAACTTATGAAGGCAGTATCTCAGTATTGCCAAACTACAATGTCATGGGTATGGCAAAAGCCAGTTTAGAAGCCAGTGTTCGTTATTTAGCAACGTCTATGGGCGGTGAAGGTATCCGTGTTAATGCGATATCTGCAGGTCCTATCCGCACGCTAGCGGCTAGTGGTATCAAATCTTTCCGTAAAATGCTCGATATCAGCGAAAAAATTGCGCCATTACAACGCAATATCACACAGACAGAAGTAGGTAACGCTGCGTTATTCTTATTGTCGCCGTGGGCATCTGGTATCACAGGTGAGATTATGTTCGTTGATGCGGGTTTCAATACAGTTGCTATCAGCGAGCAGTTGATGATGCTTGATGAACCAGCACAGTAATTGTTATAGATGATTCGTTTGATAATAGAAAAGACAGCCAATTGGCTGTCTTTTCTAGTTATACTATGAGTCTTTTTGGCTACGTGCTTTTTTAGCAATGCGGCTTTTTAGCTACGTGCCTTTGGACGAGGGATATGATAACCAAGTTACCAAAGTGGATACTATGGGGCGGGGCAGTATTGGCATTTAGTGCTGGTTGCGTGAATACGACGGCGTTAATGGGGTTTGCCAATTTATCAGTGTCGCACGTCACGGGCAATGTGAGTTTGTTTGCAGCGGCAATCGCTCATTCAGACGCGCGTAGTATTTTATATATTGGTACCTTGTTGCTGTCCTTTTTGGTAGGGGCTATACTAAGCGGCTTTGTCATTGGACAGACATCATTGAAACTCGGTCGTCGTTATGGACGAGCGCTATATCTAGAAGCAGCACTACTGTTGGTGAGTTATTGGTTATATCAGCAGCATGACTATCTCGGACAATTGGCAGCAGCGATGGCCTGCGGATTACAAAACGCGATGGTAGCCACTTATAGTGGAGCAGTTATTCGCACAACTCATTTGACAGGACTGACATCCGATATGGGTGCAGCAATCGGTAACTGGCTTGCGGGTCGCTCCATTAGTAAGCCGACATTGGGCTTTCAAGCCATTATTTGGTATTGCTTCTGCGGTGGCAGTACAGTGGGGGCTTTTTTGTTTGCCAAAGTTAGCTATGATGCGCTGCTTGTACCCATCGCAATCGTTCTAACAGCAGCATTTATATATAACTATGTCTCAGATCATCTGCCAGAGGTGAGAGAAACAAAACTAAAAAAGCGCTCATCATCATGACAAGCGCTTCTTATTTTTGCTGTTAATACTAGATAACTGGCTTTATCTGCCGTTCTGCCATCTTTTATTTTGCGCCTTCTTCTTTATGATCTTCGTGCTCATGCATCCCTTGCATCATATCGAGCATAGAGTCGTCAGTACGTTGTTGATCTTCTTTGGCCAGACTATCTTGATTGATGTCTTTTGGCGCCATTTTTGTGGTTGCATCGGTTTTATTTGCATCTGTCATAGTGTCATTCCTCTTGTTTTTATTGATGATTATCTATCTAACCCTAAAATTATGTGGTATCGGTTTTTACTTGTATAGCCCCAAATGATGAATGTTTGAATGCTTTATGTAATTTTTATCAACCAAGGCGTCCATTCAAAGCAGTGAGAACAAAGTAGTGAGAGAGCTACTATTGAAAAATCTCACAAAGTCGAGAGGTGATTATCATTAACGAATCAAACAGATATCCTAAAAAAACAAAATTAATCAAAATGTATTCATATATAAGTTATTCTGATATGATATTTTCGCGCGTAATGTTCGCTATATGAATATCATGATGTCTTATAATAAGTGTATGTTGCAATAATTTTGACTTCATACTCACTTTGGATGCGATAAGGATAATTTATGTCAGAGAAAAAGCTGGATAGCCATATTCCTGATGATGGTAACGAGTATTTATTTACGGATACATTCCCAAAGGGAACGGGAAAAGGATTGATCGTGGTCGCCATTGCGGCAATCATTAGTTTTATTATTTATAGTGTATTGCCATTTGAGGTCAGTGCTAACAAAGGGCTAGCAATGCTGTTTTTTATCGGCGTGCTATGGCTCACTGAGGCGATACACGTCACAATCACTGCGATCTTGGTGGTTGTGGTTGGGACATTAATTGGCATTCCTGATTTTAATGCTGAAGTCGGTCTGCAAAGCTTTGCTAGTCCCATTATTTATCTCTTCTTTGGTGGTTTTGCCTTGGCGGCCGCGTTACATGTACAAAAGCTTGATAGAAAGATTGCGCTAAAAATTCTATCGTTGTCGGGCGGCAAGCTCAGTACAGCAGTATTTTTGATATTTGGTGTGACGGCATTCTTGTCCATGTGGATATCGAATACAGCGACAACGGCAATGATGCTCCCATTGGCACTCGGTATTTTAACGCAAGTTGATAGTAAAGAAGATCGCGGTACTTTTGTGTTTGTACTGCTTGGTATTGCTTATTCAGCAAGTTTGGGTGGTTTGGGCACGATTGTCGGCTCGCCACCAAATGCCATTGCTGCAAAAGCATTGGATATCGCATTTGTTGATTGGATGAAGTTTGGTATCCCAATGATGCTGATACTATTACCAGTACTGTTGGGTGCGATGTATTTGTATCTAAAGCCGAACCTAAACCGTACTATGCAGCTAGAGCAAGATGAAATCATTCCTTGGACCAAAACCCGCCTATTAACAATTACTGTTTTCATTGTCACGGCAGCTAGCTGGATGTTGTCTAAACAAATTGGGGCTGCAGTTGGTATCGAAGATACAGATGCCGTTGTCGCGTTGCTTGCAGCAGTGGCGGTCGTGAGCTTGGGTCTAGTTTCTTGGAAACAGGTATCAGACAACACGGATTGGGGCGTGCTCATGTTATTTGGTGGCGGTATTGCGCTATCAAATATCTTAAAAGTATCAGGTGCGTCATTAGTGTTAGGCGAGACGGTTGCTAATGGCTTACAAACAGCACCACTATTGGTGGTGATGCTTGCAATCTCAGCCTTTATTATTTTCTTAACAGAGTTTGCATCAAATACGGCTTCAGCCGCGCTCTTAGTACCTGTGTTTGTGGCAATTGCCGAGCATATGGGTATACCGAGTGAGGTCTTAGTACTTATTATTGGTATCGGTGCGTCTTGTGCCTTTATGCTACCAGTTGCCACGCCGCCGAATGCTATTGTGTTTGGTACAGGTTTGATCAAGCAAACAGAGATGATACGTACAGGTGTCATCCTTAATATTATCTCTACTATCATCATTGGGTGTTGGGCATACTTTTTCTTATTATAGTTAAATAGCTCATGTAGACACAGTCATATGTACAAATGCTAAAAACCCCGATGTTTAAGTGATTCTTAAACGTCGGGTTTTTTATGGCTTATCATACGAGATAACGGTATAGAATGTTTATTATTAACGTCATCTTATTGAATGGATTTGATCACATGACACAGTATTTATTAAAAGCAATTAGTCTAATAGTACTAGGCGCAATTGCCGTGGTAATGGTATTTATAGCAAAATACTGGGCACCTGATCGTACCATCGCTGAGCTAAAAAAATGGCAACTACCCAACAGCGAATTTATAAACATACAAGGTATGCAAGCGCATGTATCGCAGTCAGCTAATTGTCATGTAAATCGTGGCAATACAGCTGAAAAAGATCAACCTGAAACAATCGTTTTATTGCATGGTACATCGGCAAGTTTGCATACATGGGAGGGCTGGACCAAGGCGCTGTCTGATCAATACTGTGTCGTGAGCATGGATTTGCCAGGGTTTGGTTTTACAGGTCCTTATGTGGACGAGAGCACACAATATAGCAGCGAAAATTATGCGGCGTTTGTTATTGAAGTACTCAATCATTTGAAGCTGGACCGTGTCACGCTAGCCGGTAATTCATTAGGAGGCAAGGTAGCGTGGCGCACCGCCGCTTTGTATCCTGAGCGTGTCGATCGGTTAATATTAGTAGACTCAGTTGGTTATCCAGCAACGCCAAAACATATTCCTATTGGTTTTAAAATTGCTAAATATCCAATGATGTCACCAATTTTAAATCGTATCCTACCCAGAAATATTGTTGAGAAAAGCGTTTTAAGCGTGTATGCCGATGACAGTAAAGTCGATGAGGAGTTGATTAATAGATACTATGAATTGACCTTGCGCCAAGGTAATCGGCAAGCACTAAGTCGTCGCCTAAATGAGACTGATGATGACAGTGACCAAGCGCAGATAAAGCAGCTCGACATACCGACTTTGATCTTATGGGGTGCAAAAGATGACCTTATTCCTGTAGAAAACGCCGCGTTATTTCATAGAGATATACGTAATAGTCAGCTTAAGATATTTGATAACTTAGGTCATGTACCGCACGAAGAAGATCCGTTAGCAACCATTGACGTTGTAAAGCAGTTTTTGATTAGTGAGTCAGGAAATGGATAACTTAGAAAAGAAACAAATAACAACCATCGCTGCGATTTCAGATATTCATAGTAATGTCTACGCTCTTGAAGCTGTGCTTGCCGATATAAGATATCGAGATGTTGATCAGATTGTCAATCTTGGTGATATTTTGTACGGGCCAATAGCGCCTTATGCTACCTATGAGCTATTAATAGCAAATCGAGATGATATTATTACTATTAGAGGCAATCAGGATAGGCAGATTTATGAAGCCACTACGGCAGAAATTGCTAATAATCCAACCATGGGTTTTATTATCAAAGATCTCTCTAAAGAAGCGATTGAATGGATGCGGTCTTTGCCATTTGATTTTCATGTCAGTGAGGATGTATACCTCTGCCACGGTTCGCCGACCGATGACATGATATATTTACTAGAGGATATCGAAACGGGTCAACCAATAGTGCGTAATGATGCGACTATATTGGCGTTACTTGATGGTATTGATAATGATATTATCTTATGTGGTCATACACACATCCCGCGAACAGTAGTACTGTCGTCAGGACAAACTATTGTGAATAGTGGTAGCGTTGGCTATCCAGCTTACGAAGATGATTTGCCTATTATTCATAAGATGCAAACTTATTCGCCTCATGCTAATTATGCTCTTATCAAGTGTATTGAGACTCAACAAGGTAAACATTGGCAAACTGAGCATGTCAAAGTGGCTTATAACCATGAAGCAGCAGCAAATATGGCTCTAAGAAACGGACGTGAAGATTGGGCATTTGCATTGAAGACGGGTAGAGTAGTTCCAGTATGACAGTACTTAAAAACATTCTATCCTAGCACTAACAGCATTACCTTTAGATTAACTATGGATTTTGATTTAATAGAGATTACGTAAAATGGTAACACTATATATGGTTCAACTGGGCGGTCGTCCTAAAGGCCGTCTGATTGAGCAACACGATATTTTCTTTGGCGCAGCCAGCCAGGTGAGTGACTTGATAGGAGATATCAATGAGCATTGGCCTGAAGTAAAAAATAAATGGCATATTGATTCATATCGAGCAGTTACTAAAGTGGGTAGTTATGCCATCAAGTTAATTGAACCAAGTCAGCAAATAACGGCTGCTGCTGACTTAAAGTTATTCTTTATCAATCTAGGTGGCTATCAGCAGGGCAGTTTTGAAGAATTCCATTATAAGCTACTCATCGTTGCACCTAACCAAGCTGACGCGATCAAACAAGCGAAGAACAGTGATTTTTATAAGCAATTTACTTTTAAAGATGAAACATCACCTTTTGACGCTGCCTCACATATCGATGATAAGTTTGCAGTAGATATAGATGACATATATAACGTAAATGATCTTCTCTCAAATGTTCGACTTTCGATTGAGCCTATCAGTGATATAGATGAGCTGAATGCTTGCGAAGACAAAGAATATGTTGGCTATCTAAGCATCAAGAATTTAAAGAAATTGGCGCTATAATAGGTTCATCTAAATTTTATAAAAGTAACCCAATACATGCTTGATTAAATGAACTTACTGGATAACTTAAGTTCGGATACGTTCTGTAATGTGTGATAGTTTCAGCATTATTGATACAAGAGCAATCAGGACTCGACTAACTTGAATCATACCCCAATTACCCCCATAATCTAACCACTTCTACATAATAAATAGCCTAAGCAAATATGCCCAATACTTCTAAGCCCAATATTCCTAAAAACAGCGATCCAGATACATCTACTGTAAATGAAACTCAAGATACTAAGAAGCCAGCAGTACCACTGGCGGATCTACCAGTACTTGCCAAGGATAGCTATTACTTAAGCCGTCTTGAGCGAGAACTGGCACGTGCTGCTGTATCTAAAAATAAAAAATCTGATCATGATTCTGAGCAAAAGAATAATTCAGATGATGTAATCGCCAAGAAACGTGCTCAGTACGAAAAAATCAAAACGCGTTCTCAAGAAGCTGTGCAGGCACGTATCGATAGTATTCCAAGTGATTTACCTACCAAGCTAAATTTAGATCTGCCTGTTAGCCAGCGCGCAGAAGACTTAGTACAAGCGATTATTGATAATCAAGTCATTATTGTCGCTGGTGAGACGGGTTCTGGTAAAACGACGCAGCTGCCTAAGCTTGCGATGCTGGCAGGGCGTGGTATCACAGGGCAGATAGGGCATACACAGCCGAGACGATTGGCTGCTCGTAGTGTGGCAAACCGTATCGTAGAAGAGTTGGGTGAGCCATTAGGTAATACTGTCAGTTTTAAGATTCGCTTCAATGAGCAAGGGACAGCGCAATCTGTTGTAAAGCTCATGACCGATGGTATTCTGCTCGCTGAGTTGGGTCATGATCGGTTCTTGAGTAAGTACGATACGATTATTATCGATGAGGCGCATGAGCGTAGTTTGAACATCGATTTTATTATGGGTTATCTCAAAAAGATGCTGCCCAAGCGCCCAGATTTAAAAGTCATTATTACCTCGGCGACCCTTGATACCAAGCGCTTTAGTGAGTATTTCAGCCATTATGATAACAAGCTAAAACGGCAAGTTCCTGCACCTATTTTTAATGTAGAAGGGCGTAGCTTTCCAGTAGAAGTCCGTTATCGTCCGTTGACAGATGAGCCAGTAAACAGCTCAGAGGATGACAGCTACGATGATTTTGAAGAGAACCTGCCGCGTGCTGTGGTTGCCGCTGTCGAAGAGTGCTTTAGCGATGCGCAGAGCAAAGGCCACGCCGATCAAGCTGATATTTTGATATTTGCTGCGACTGAAGCGGAGATTCGCGAAACGCAAGAGGTGCTTGAGCGTCATGGTCCGCGCCATACCGAAGTACTGCCACTATTTGCACGGCAGACTTACGAAGAGCAGCAGCGTATCTTTCAACCATCGGGTCGAGGTCGCCGTATTGTTATCGCGACCAACGTTGCTGAGACTGCATTGACCGTACCAGGTATCCGCTATGTGATTGACTTGGGTTTTGCGCGGATTTCGCGTTACTCGTATCGCTCGCGCGTACAGCGTTTACCGATTGAAGCAATTTCCCAAGCAGCGGCTAATCAGCGTAAAGGTCGCTGTGGCCGTGTTGCTCCAGGTGTTTGTATTCGTCTTTATAGTGAAGAAGATTTTAGTGGTCGCCCTGAGTTTACTGAGCCTGAAATTTTACGTACTAATTTAGCGTCAGTAATCCTACAAATGGCCAACCTACGTCTAGGTAGTGTAGATGACTTTGAATTCATTGAGCCGCCTGATAGCCGATTGGTTACTGATGGTCATAAATTGCTAGATGAATTGGGCGCTATTACCTCTAAGAAAGACATCGCTGCTCAGGACAAAACCAATAAACCAAAAGCTAAGAAAGGGCTTGATCATCTGCGTTTGACAGCAACTGGTCAGAAAATGGCACGTATGCCAATCGATCCAAGGCTAGCACGTATGCTGGTGGCTGGTTCTGATTTTGATTGTATTCGCGAAATGCTGATCGTTGTGGCAGCGCTTGCTGTACAGGATCCACGCGAGCGTCCTGCCAATAAACGCACGCAAGCGGATCAAAAGCATGCGGTCTTCCGTCAAGACGACTCTGACTTTTTGTTTTATCTGAGTCTATGGAAGGCGCTGTTTGAAAAAGATGAAGACGGCAATAAACTGTCTGGTAATCAGCGTAAGCAGTTTGCTAAGAAAAACTATTTAAGCTTCCCGCGTGTACGTGAGTGGCATCAGACACATCGTCAATTGGTACAAATGGTTACTGAACTGAAGTTAACTGATGTCAATGAGTCAAAAGCTGCTGATAAAAATGTGGCTGTCAATGATCCAACAGCGATCGAAGACGAAGAGCTAAAAGCGGTCAAATATGCCAATCTGCATAGAGCGTTATTGACGGGTTTATTGTCTATCATCGCGCACAAGACTGAAAGCCGCGGTGAGTATTTAGCGGCGCGTCAGCAAAAGGCCAAGATATTCCCAGCCAGTACGGTGTTTAAACAAATACCACCTTGGGTGATGGCGTTTGAAATGGTGGAGACTTCACAAGTCTTTATGCGTACTGTTGCCAAAATCGAACCAGAATGGATTATTTCAGCGGCAGGTGATTTGCTGAAATATCATTACTTTGAGCCACATTGGTCCAAAAAAACAGGACGCGTTAAAGCCTACGCACAGATCAGTCTGTTTGGGCTGATTATTATTAGTAAGCAGCTGACCAATTATGAGCAAGTCAATCTGGTCGAGTCACGAGAGATATTTATCCGTGATGGCTTGGTGACTGGTAACTTTGGTCGCAATGCACCATTTTTGCAACATAACATGGACAAGATTGCTCATGTTGAGCGTATCGAAGACAAGCTGCGCCGCCGCGATTTGTTGGTAGATGAAGAGACGCTCTATCAGTTCTATGATAAGAAAATCCCTGAGCACGTTGCCAGTCGTAAAGCGTTTGAGGATTGGCGTGCAGAAGTCGAAAAGCATGATGCCAAGCATCTATTCTTCACTGATAAAGATGTACTTAATAGCCAGGCGCCGACCACAGGGGACTTTCCAGAAGTGTGGAAGCTGGGCGATCTAAAGCTGCCGCTGCGTTATATTTTTGATCCCGCCAGCGATGATGATGGTGTGACCATACGTGTGCCGCTTGCCGCATTACCGCAGCTCGATGCGATTGAGCTACTGTGGGGCGTGCCCGGTTGGCGCTATGAACTGGTATTGCAGCTGCTCAAGTCGCTACCAAAAGAGATACGTCGCCAAATCGTACCGATACCCAATACTGCAGACAGTTTGTTTGATGAATTGCAGCCAAAGGGTGGGCAAGGATTACTGAAGCAGCTGTGTCAGGCGTTGCATCGTCGCGGTATTATGTCGGTGACGCCAGAGAACTTCAGTCCATCTACGATTGATCGTTATTTGCAGCCACAAATCTGCGTGGTCGATGAGAAAAACCGTATCATCGAAAAAGGCCGTGATCTACAAACTCTACAGATTCGTCATGCATCTGAGACCAGTCAAGCGGTAAATGAACAGCAAGGCGTGCATACTGAGTTCCCTGAGCATTTTGCTTTTAGCAAAAATCATCATAGCGCAGGTGTGGTGATGAAACAGTTTGCGGCACTCGTCGCTGATGAAGCGGGAGAAGCTGTATCGATTCATCAATATACTGATGTCAATGCAGCACTTCAAGCACATCGCATCGGGGTGCTGACTTTAATCAAAGGCAAACTTGGTGCAAAGAAAAAGCAGCTAACGAGCCAAATCGATAGCATATTTAAACTGGCATTTGCGCCACTTGGCGACATGGATAAACTCAAAACGATCGTTATAGATGCTGCGTTAGACGCGGCTCTCGAAGAGCACTATGTCTTATTTGATCACTCTGAAAATTTACCAGAAAGCGCCGATGACATCGCAGTTGGATTGAGCGAGGAGCTACCGTTTACCTCTGAAGAGTATGCCCAAACTCTTGAAGTGGTGGTGAATAACTTCTTATTAACTGGTCAAAGCGTTATCAAAACGCTTAAGAATGTCTACACTCGTTGGCAGCGTATTCGCCAAGGGTTACTGATGCTAGATCGCGAGATATTTGGTGAGTCTATCGATGATATCGAAGATCAACTAGAAGACTTACATTTGGCTGATTTTGTCTATCGGATGGATTATAGCCACTGGCAACAGTACCCACGCTATCTTGAAGCGTTACAGATTCGGCTAGAGCGTTTGGAGCACAACCTCGACGCCGACCTTGATGGTGTATACGCGCTTGATTTGCATATGGAGCGGCTAGCAGGACGTGCGGATAAAGAAGCCATCAGTGAGTATCGCTGGATGGTGGAAGAGTACCGTATTCAATTGTTTGCCCAGCCTATGAAAACACGTATGGCAGTATCGCCCAAGCGTCTAAGTAAGATGTGGGATAAGGTGAGTTAGGCTAAGTTTTAGTTTTGCGTGGTACGTGGAGTAAGCACTATTACCACTTTAAAACTATAAGCAAGTTTAAATTTGCTTCCCTTAATCGTCTCTAACTGATCTAGAAATCTTAATTTATTAATAGTGTTACATGTAAATATCTTTTGGAGCATAAAAATAAATGGAATATATCAGCTTTATTGATGAAAAGTTTGATGCTTCAATTACTTTGATATTATTGATGATTGTGCTTGTCTATATTGGAGTAACTAAATTTCCACATATTTTGGATGCTATTGACCGCTTAAAGTATGGAAAAATAGAACCTTTAGAGAAAGCATTGGAAAGTGAACATATAAATGAGCGTACTAAAACCTCTTTCAAAATGTTACTTCAGCATAATTACTTTCAGAAATTAACTGGGTTAGGGGTGAGTCAGTTAGAAAGAGAGAAGTTAATAGAGTTACATATTTTATCAGAAGGAGAGATTAGCTACGAAGAAATACGTGACATCATGTTTTATATCGATTTTGATAAAGAGAAAGGTGGATTTGTTCTAAATAAATATTCCGAAAAACTAAATGGCTATACTAGGTCGATGTCCTATATGTACATATTAGGCGGTACAGCTTTTTTAATATTAGCTTATCTAAATACTCAGGAAATTGATGATTTTAAGATTAGTCATCCTTATTTTTTACTTGTGGGGTTGCCAGCCTTATTTGCTTCTATAGTTCTTCTATACTCAGGCTTTGGTTCGTTAAATAACAATCGAAAAATAACAATGGCTCAAGATTTTATCAAGAAACAAAATCAAATTTTCAATAATAATCTTGAGAACGAAAGTGACTAGGTAAGTTAAGTAAGGTGCATCGATAAGTAATATCTCTTTGGATAATTTTCAATAATGCTACTATGGTAATTAGCATCTAAATAAAATATAAAAGGACGATTAAAATGTGGGATGAACGCTATAGCGGCACAGAGTTCGCATTTGGCACCGAACCTAATGATTTTTTGAGAGAGACATTTGAGCAGATACCTGTAGGTGGACACGTACTTTGTCTAGCAGAGGGCGAGGGTAGGAATGCAGTATTTTTAGCTGAGCAAGGCTTCACTGTAACTGCGATGGATATGTCCGAAGTAGGGTTAAACAAAGCGAACAAGTTGGCAAAAGATAGAGGGGTAGCTATCACTACGCAAGTAGCTGATTTAGCAGATTACAACTTTGGTCAGGATAAATGGGACGCTATAGTTTCTATCTGGGCACATGTACCTAAAACGGTACGTCAATATGTACATGCACAAGTTGGCACCGCTCTCAAGCCAGATGGCGTATTTATCGTCGAAGCTTATACAGAACGACAGCTTGAAACAGAGGCAGTCGGTGGACCACCAACCAGTCAAAGGGAGCGTTTTGGCGCTTTACAGAACTTTCAAAATGAGCTTGTAGGGCTGAACGAAGTGATTGGTGTAGAGAAGTTGCGTATGGTATCAGAAGGAAAGCGGCATCAAGGGCTTAGCGCTGTAGTACAGTTTGTTGGCAAAAAAGCCAGTAATTAAACGTTGTAAGTTAAATCTATTAGTCGTTTTAGTCGCTATATACATAGTTAGAAAAGATAGTTTGCAAACTATCTTCTCTATGAGCTATTAAGGCTTAATGTTTGATAGTTAGCGACTGGTATCTACTGTCTAGTATTTAATGATTGGTATTTAATGGCTAATCTTTTCTGTCAGTACACCCATGCTATAAAGTACATAGGCAATCACGGTTAATGCGACGATAAATGGAGTAAGCATCCAAATCACAATATTGATTAAAAGTGATGGTAGCAATCCATTGAACAATTCAATATCTGGTGCGAAAAAATCGGTCATGACATCGACTGCACGCTTAGCAATAGGGAATAGCAAAGTGCTAAAAGCTAACATATAAATATACTTGCTAAAGCCAGGGTCGCTCATGACTACCATAAAGTAGAACACTGTAAAAAACGTGATGCCAAGTGCCCAACATTTGAGAGTGTAGCTTAAACGAATCATGTTATCTCCTCCCTAAGCTTTCTATTGATCGCTTTACATCGATCGTATACAGAGTAAAGCTGCTCCTATACATTCATCATTTTAAATATACTATATATGTTATAATACGAATATATAGTCACGTCAACCAATTTTTCTATTTATTTAAAATACTCCATAAGTCATTCAATTTAAAAATGATGTTTTCTAAGGAAGAATTCCATAAATATAATAGTAAATAGCCTAAGCAAATTAAATTTATTCTATTAAAAAGTAAGATTATAATTACAACTCATTACTCGGGCTCACACCAAAAAATCGCTTATATTCTCGGCTGAACTGACTAGGGCTTTCGTAGCCTACTTGCATTGCTACTTTTGATATTTGCGCCCCATGCATCTTAATTAAGCGTCTGGCCTCCATTAAACGTAAGCTTTTTTGATACTGTAGCGGACTCAGCTGGGTTATTTCTTTAAAGTGCTGATGAAACCCTGAGACACTCATGCCGCATCTACTAGCCAAGCTCTCAACCATGATAGGTTCATCCAGATGTGCCTTTATCCAGTCAGTCGCTTGGGCAATGCGGTGTGTATGGCTACCGCTAACGACCAATTGCTTAAGTTTGTTGCCTTGTTCAGCCAAGAGTAGGCGATAGTATATTTCTTGTTGAATTAGAGAAGACAGAAAATCAATATCGTTTGGATAATTAAGCAAGCGTATCAATCGATCAAACGCGTCCATTATGGTGTCATCTAGGTGCCACTTTATCCCTAAATGGCTGCCCGCCATTGGTTGTGTGGTCGGTAGCTGCGCTAATACACCTCTAATCATGGCTAAATCTAATTTCATTGATAAAACAATGACAGGGTTTTTTATCGAAGCATGTTTAATATGCATACTTAGCGGTATATTAACTGGACAGAACATTAAGTTACTATTGTCAAACCTTTGACAGTCAGCACCTAAATAAATCTCGCGTTCTCCCTGCAATACAATACAAATACTTGGCTCTTGAATATAGCTTACGGCTTTGCTTGGTTTGTCCGCGCAGTAAAAGAACAAGCCTGAAACAGCGGACTCGATGGTTTTATTTCTAGGTAGTACTGCTAAAAGTTGGTCAATAGTCGTTTGATTCATCACGAGTGCTTATTTTATAGAGTTGCCTGATAGTATAAATATTTGTAGGATTAGGCAAGAGTTATAGAGGTTTGTTCTAACGTATAAATGCAGAGGATTCTATAATAATCTCATCGCAACAGCGTAAGTACGACCTCTAATAATATGAAACAAGGAATAATTACTCATGAAAATATTTTATAAAACGCGTGCAACCGCTACTGGTGGACGTTCTGGCCATACTGGATTAGACGATGGTTCTTTAGGATTTGACTTGGTATCTTTTCAAGAGCAAGACAAAGAAGGCGTGAATCCAGAACAGCTTTTTGCCATGGGTTACGCGGCTTGTTTTGATAGCGCTTTGAGCATGACTGCACAGCACATGAAATTGCCTGTTACCGCTTCAAAAACCTCTGCGCAAGTAGGTATCGGTATGAAAGCTGACGGTAGCTACAACCTAGAGATAGAGCTGTCTGTAGAAGTATCAGGTATTGATGAAGCGCAGGCGCAGCAGTTGATCGAAGCTACGCATCAGGTGTGCCCGTATTCTAATGCTACTCGCGGCAATGTCGATACTCGTCTAGAAGTTACTGTTGCTTAAATGCTGTTTTTCAACGACTGTTGACCGTAGACTAGCAATATTAAAATAATAACTCGAATATAAAACGCCTCGATTTATAAGAGTCGGGGCGTTTTATGTTGTCTGGTAGAATCATAAGCTGGAACTTTTTCTGAGCAGTTTAGCTAATGATAGGTTGTTAATAGCATTATTTTATACCGGTACTTTTTTATTTAAGGTAAACACCAAGACCGCGCCCAAAATGACTGTGCTTGCAACTATAAATGGCAAAGTTAGTTGCTCAGATAAAAATATCACACCTAGCAACGCAGCAATCACAGGGACACATAGCTGAACGATAGCGGCTTGTGTGTTTTTCAATAGTGGCATCGCTGTATACCAGATACTATAGCCCAACCCTGAGGCGATCGCTCCGGATGCACAGGCGAGTAGTACACCTTCAATGGTAATACCATCCAAATTGATATTTTTCAAACCTAAGTCATCTAGATACGTCATACCTACCAGTAGTAGTATAGGCACAGCGACTAAACTACGCACAAAATTAAACCCTGTCGCTCGCAGCGGTGAGACACATGATTTGCCGCGTATACTATATACTCCCCAAGCTATGCCGCTCATAGCCATTAACGCTGCAGCCAATGGTGACGGTATGGCAGCGGATGGCAACATCAGATATACAAACCCCGCCACTGCAACGACAAACGCTAACCATTGTAGCGCGCTGAGCTGTTCTTTTTTATAGATACCCCAGCCAATCATCGTCAGCTGAACCGCTGAAAACAAAATCAATGCCCCAGTGCTAGTATCCAGCTCTACATACGCAATTGAAAAGCACAGCGCATAAATCACCAAGCTGAGACTACTTAACCAACTGCCTTTGTCATTTAATATAGCGTGGACAGTAGATTCGTCATGATTAGACGTTTGGCGTCGCAGTCTGTAAGCATGTATAGCCATGATAATGCCTAGACAGGCCGTCGCACTCACTAGCCTGATGATGGTAAAGCTCCAAGCGTCGATATAGCCTTCTGCCAATGCCATTCGGCAAAACAGAGAGTTTGCGGCAAAGGCGATTAACGCAATAATGGTATAAATCGTGGCTTTCAAAAGTAATTCCTACAATGAATAAATGGCACAAAACAGGCAAACATAGGATTTTAGTTTTAGGTCTTAAGATACGCTGTTATAACGAACGTTTATTCTTAGCAAAGATAATAGATTTATAACTGATTAATCTAATCTATAGCCATTTCACAAGACAGGATATTTTGTCGTACTTATGGCAAAAAGTCTCTTTTAAATCAGAATAACGATAGTTGTATTGACGATAAGGTCTAAAAATAGGGATGATGTGCTTCGCGTCAAATGAACTATTAGAACAACACTCATGAAACACAATAATTAGATAAATAAATAGGAAAGATAGTATGAATTGGGCAAGTATTTTTATTCATGACACAACTTGGTGGTTTGCCGTAGAAATTTTAATACGTGTCACTGTAATGTTTGTATTAATTATCACATTTTTGCGATTCACTGGTAAGCGCGGCGTTCGTCAGCTTTCTATTTTTGAGTTAACCATCATTTTATCGTTAGGCTCTATCGCAGGTGATCCCATGTTCACCGAAGACCTGCCCATCATTCAAGCGGTATTAATCATGGGTACTGTCATTTCGCTCTATAGGCTTTGTACTTGGGCGATGATGAAATTTCAGCCTTTTGAAGACCTGCTAGAGGGGCGCTCAATGTATATTGTAGAAGATGGCATGCTGGTGCTTGATAAAATCAAAAAAGGTGAAATGTCACACGATGAGTTTTTTGCTGAAATGCGCCAACAAGGGGTTGAGCATTTAGGTCAAGTGCGTACTGGTTTGCTCGAAGCTGATGGCAATTTTAGTATTTTATTGCACACCTCTGAAAAAACAGACTACGGGATGCCGCTTTTCCCCAAGCAATACCGACCGGTCGAGCAAGTAGAAGCAGGTGTTTATTATGCTTGTATGTATTGCGGTTACGTTGATGAAATCTCTGACCCCAATCAGTGTTGCCCGCGCTGCGAGGATAATTGCAATAATTGGGCTAAAGCGTTAAACAATCATATCGTCAAATAATATGACTACTTGGCTGCCTTAGCTCAGTTAATAAGCTAAGGCAGCCAATTTTTTTCAAATTATCAGATAAAAACCTCTCATTTACTGACAGTTTGTCTGACTTTCTTTATACAGCGCATGGCTCTCATCATTTATGTCACTTTGTACCAGTCAAGTTTGCGAGTCATCACCATCACGCAGGCAAGTATCACAAAGCAGAATATCGCACCCAGTAATAGATTGAGATCTTCTGTACTTAAAATACCGAAAAACGCAGCATATAGCCCAGCAAGTGTCGCGGTAAAGATTACTGCCCGTTTTAAACCGCCAAATACATAATAGCTATACCAGCCAATAAGCCCAACACAAGCACTGGCCGCTACCATATAGGCTTGCCAAAATGCGATTTGTTCTGCAAGTGGTAGTAATAAGACATAAAAGACAAATAGTGCGCAGCCGACGAGCAGATACTGAATAGGGTGAATACGACTTGATTTGAGCACTTCAAATAAAAAGAAAGTGCCAAACGATACCAACATTAATAACAAGGCGTACTTCATGGCTCTTTCAGTTTGTAGATAGACATCGTTGGGGCTTGCAAAACTAACGCCAAAGCTGTTTAGCAGAACACTTTGATTACTACCAGCTACTGCTGTACTGTCTGTCGTCAGACCTCTTGATGCCTCAAGCGAATCAGGATTGTACGAATGACTATCGATATTGAGCGTTGATTCACTTATGACAGTACATTGATGGTTAGGCACGCTGAGACATTGAGAGAGGTACTGATTATTTGCAACGGTTAAATACTGATTTTGCCAACTGGCATCGAATCCTTTATTCATAATGTTCTTAGTGTTTGGTAATGCTTTACCGATAAAGTTTGGTGTCTGCCAGTCACTGTGCATAGATAGAGTAAAGTTCTGCCCAGTTGGGACAGTCGTTAAATCGCTAATGCCAGCTAACGGCAAGTCGATCACAATATTGAGTGCTTGATTGTCTTTAAGGTTGGGTAACTGGCTACTTACCCCTGATTTATCTAAATTTGTATCCTTTGAGCCTGCGACAACACGAGGTTCTTTATTCTGCTGGCTAGTAGGATTGATTAATTGCTCCAATACGTCTTCAGGAATATCTACTTCGACATAGCTTAAGTTCTCTATCATTGGTATCTGCGGATAGTTTGCTGCAATCGACTTTTGATTAATTGTGACAGTAGGCAGGGTGGCGACACCGCGCAAATCAGACACAGGAATGATAAGTTTTGCCTTGTTCCAGTGGGTAATGGTTTTGGCTAGCTGTGTCTTATCTGTATCATTGTCAATTGTAGTGCCAATCTGATCTAAATTTTCTAAAGTCTCAGCAAAGGTATAACTCTGATCGAATGTCAGCTGACCATCATAGCTAGTAGCGCTATAAATACCGCGTTTATAAGTGTCTGTGTTCACTTTTAGGTCTTGTGCAGCTTGCGTCTGAGAGGCAAAAATCGTCTCAATTTTCGAGTATGACGGTTCGCATTTGCTCTTTATATTTGGTGTATCAGATGCATTTGACTGACATGCCGGTGTGACTGTCGTGGGAATAGCGATAAATGGATTAATCACTTCTTGTGGATTGACATGCTGCTGTGTGATTTCTTTTATCACTGATTCTGCGTAGTATTGCCTCTCGTATATGATATCGCTAATCATAGTGAGCCCGATTGAAAAGACAATACAAAGTCCTACAATGATGGATAACTTAGTCAATAATGTTTTTTGCATGTTGTCGCCTCCTAAGTGCCTTTAATCCACAGCTGCCGAAATAGCAGACCGTGGTTTTAAAAGACATCATAGAGAGGGCATAACGAGAAGATGTGCAGGAAATATGGAAAAACAGTGAAAGGGCGAAAGTTGATATTTTCGGATAACTACTTTCAAGTGTTAATGCTTTTTTGTATCGCCAACGACTTTATCCATAATAGCGAATAACAAGCCAGACAATACAAAGGTCATATGAATAATAACCTTCCACATGAGTTTGTCGGCATCAAGTTCACTCATTCCGCTAGAGATATCCATAAAGGATTTCAAAAGGTCAATTGCCGAGATAGCGACGATCGCTCCGATGACTTTGAGCTTTAGACCCGAAAAGTCCACTTTGCCCATCCAGCTAGGACGATCATCATGGGTGCCAGTATCGATTTTTGAGACAAAAATCTCATAGCCACTGAATATAATGATAAGCAGTAAACTGGCAACTAGAGAGATATCAACCAATACCAATATATCTACAATCACACTGGCTTCAGAAGCCGTCAGAATGTCAGCAAACATGTGCCATAGTTTTTGGACAAACTTAATAAATAATAAAATAATGCCTAGCACTAATCCTAGATAAAAAGGCGCCAGTATCCAGCGGCTATTAAATATGGTTTTTTCTAAATAAAGCTCAAACTTCTTTAGCATGGGTATCTCTTAGGTTTCAAATACAAAAAAGTTTTAAAGACAAGAACGTCTTAAAGACACAAATATGAATAATTTTTTGGGTATAGCTATTTAGCTTTAGTCAGGCGATATATTATCTATATTAGCGAGCTGCGCTACTACTTGCTGAACGCGCGCTTTTCTATCGCCACTAATGCGTTGAAATGGTTTTTGATGCTTGCTTAATTGACTGGCGAAATAGTCGCTTATCTCATCGCGTTGGTGTGGACTGTCTCGCAGGTCATCAGCCACCCATGGCGTATCAACCTCAGTCAATAATATCAAATCATAGTGATGCGCCAACGCTGCTTGCTCAAGGGTCGTAGGGCAGTCGCCATAATACCAATAAGAATAAACCATCAGCTCAAACAAACTGGTATCGCAAAACAAATAATGACTGGCATTAGACGACTGAGCGACTTGTTTGGCTAAGGTATTCTCTAGTGTAACCTGCCCCTGTGCGATAGGGAGCAGATCTTCCCACGTACAAGTCAGCTGCTCATCATCCCACTTTGCCTGTAAGTAGGTGCGCATGTATTCTGACACCCAAGGAGTATCAAAATGCTCGGCCAAATCACGACATAAGGTCGTCTTACCCGTACTTTCTGCCCCTAAAACCGCGACGTTGATGACAGATTTAGGCGTATGCTGCTCGAGGTTGTACACGGTAGCGTCGTTGCCATTCATAGTATGCCCAGATTGCGATAAGAGTGAAGACTACATATTGTAGCGCGGTAAAAGTAAAACCTTTATAGAAGTATAGTGGTACCGATATCGCATCAGCGATGATCCAGAGTATCCAATGCTCGATTTTGCGCCGTGCCATGAGCCACATTGCCATCAAAAATAAAGCAGTAGTGAGCATGTCAGTATAATCGACCCAAGTAAATAGATGGATTCCAAGTACCGCACCATCGAAACTGAAGCCATTATTAATCACTGGACGGAAGTAATAAACCAATCCTACAAAAGCTATCGTTCCTGCTGCCAAAGCAGATAGTATCGGGATGTCACCTGCATGCAAATGCTCAATACGGACATTATTGGCATTTGACTGCTTGTGCTCAACAGACTGGTTTTTCTTATTCTTTGACCAGTTAATCCAGCCATACAAGCTCATCACGGTATAGTAAGCATTGATGAACATATCGCCAAACAGCTGCCACTTCCACAGTAGGTACACAAATATAGCAGTGCTGACCAGACCGATAGGGAAGACTAAAATATTGGTTTTGCTGGCGAGTAAGACACTTGCTACGCCGAAGACAACGGCAATCAGTTCAAGAATGATGAATATTGTAGAGTAGTCAGCGTATTGACCAAATAACCAGTTGAGAAGTTCTGCCATTAGTATTCCTAAATATGAGCGCGTATCAATATTCTGAATAATCAAGATAGTTCGATGAATAGTACAGACCAAAATGATGCTAATTATAACGTAGCTATCGAAAAAGGACGGCAGTCTTTGCTAATTTATGGCAAGAAACAGATTATTTGTAACAAAGTATTAGAAAAATTATAATATTCAGGCATAATAAACACACTGATTTTAAGTTTACAGTTATTCACTGAATTTGAATGGCTATTATTTTTCCACTTTTATGCTTATTCTAAGCACCACAGTAGTAGACAAGGAAGCTTATCATGACGACTTGTATCACAGGCACTGGTCTTTATATCCCACCTTACAGCATTAGTAACGAAGAGCTAGTTGAGTCATTTAACCAGTATGTTGAAAACTATAATACCGAACATGCTGAAGAGATAGCTGCAGAGACAGTGACGGCACTTGAGCCTTCTTCAGCTGCTTTCATCGAAAAAGTATCTGGTATCAAATCACGTTATGTGATGGAAAAAGAAGGTATCTTAAATACTGAAATCATGGCGCCAGTTATCCCTTACCGCAACTTGGGCGAAGAGTTGTCAGTCATGGCCGAAATGGGTGCAGCAGCACTGAGAGACGCTTTGGCTGATGCTGGACTTGAGGCCAACGACTTAGATGGTATCATCCTTGCTTGCTCAAACTTCCAACGTACTTATCCTGCGGTTGCTATCGAAATCCAAAACGAAATTGGTATGATTGGCGGCTTTGCTTATGATATGAACGTTGCGTGTAGTGCGGCGACGTTTGGTCTGTCACAAGCACATGGTTCTATCATCTCTGGTTTGGCCAAGCGTATTGCTGTGGTCAACGTTGAGATTACCTCAGCGCATCTAAACTGGCGCAACCGTGACAGCCACTTTATCTTCGGTGATGTAGCGACTGCTTCTATCGTTGAAGAATTAGATACGCCAAAAGGTTATGAGATTCTAAACTCTAAGCTATTTACTCAGTTTTCGACCAACATTAAAAACGAATATGGCTTTATGGATCGCTCAGAGTATCTAGCAGCACAGACTGAAATGTATCCAGATATCAAAGCACCGGTCACTGACAAGCTGTTTTTGCAAAACGGTCGTAAAGTATTCCGTGAAGTCTGTCCGAAAGTGTCAGAGATTATCACTGAGCACTTGCAAGAAAACGACATCCCAACATCTGATGTTAAGATGATGTGGTTGCATCAAGCCAATGCCAATATGTTGGATTTGATTCTACGTACCGTGGTTGGTAAAGATGCCGATAAATCGATTGCTCCGAGTGTTATTGCTGAATTTGCCAATACTAGCTCAGCGAGTCCTATGATTGTATTCCATCGCCACAAAGATGACTTAGTATCAGGCGATCTGGGCGTTATTTGCTCATTTGGTGCAGGTTACTCTATTGGATCGGTCTTAGTTCGCAAGGTCTAATACTTTGACTACTTGTTTTGATAAAAATAGCTAAGAATATTCTTAGCTATTTTTTTGTCTGTT
Source organism: Psychrobacter sp. MES7-P7E (assembly GCF_002863645.1). Classification (NCBI taxonomy): domain Bacteria; kingdom Pseudomonadati; phylum Pseudomonadota; class Gammaproteobacteria; order Moraxellales; family Moraxellaceae; genus Psychrobacter; species Psychrobacter sp. MES7-P7E. Next base: position 70,134 of record NZ_PJBU01000075.1, read on the forward strand.
GTTTTTGCTATTGAAATTAAGCTGTGACATCTAAATATAAACAGAGATGTTGGAGAAGATAACATCGAGATTACCGACAATATCAACAAGAATGATTAGAGGTTTTAATTTACCCCAAAAAATTTGCTATAATCACGAGCTTATTCCTCTTATCTAATTAAAAGTCCTTTTATGAAAGAATCCTTACGCCTGCGTTTAGACCAGATGGTAGACCGTTATGAAGAGGTCACCGCTTTATTATCAGATCCTAGTGTCATTAGTGATAATAATAAGTTCCGTGAATTGTCTGTTGAGCACAGCGACTTGATGGAGATCACGACGCTGTGGCAAAACTACGTGGGTGCAGAAACGGATCAGGCTGATGCAGAAGCGATGCTAGCCGATGCAACAGATCCTGACATGAAAGAGATGATGATCGATGAGATTGAGAGTGCGCGTGATACCATCGTAGAGATGGAAGAAGCGCTTAATCTGATGATGCTACCAAAAGATCCTAACGATAAAGTACCAGCATTTTTAGAGATTCGTGCAGGGACAGGTGGCGATGAAGCAGCGATTTTCTCTGGTGACTTGTTCCGTATGTACCAAAAATACGCGCAGAGCCAAGGCTGGACACTAGAAGTGCTCTCTGCAAATGAAGGTGAGCATGGCGGTTATAAAGAAATCATCACTCGTGTATCTGGCAATAGTGTATATGGTCGTCTAAAGTTTGAATCAGGCGCTCACCGCGTACAGCGTGTCCCTGAAACCGAGAGCCAAGGTCGTGTGCATACGTCAGCTTGTACGGTTGCGGTCATGCCGGAAGTTGAGATTGATGATACCGTCGATATCAATCCTGCTGATATCAAAATGGATACTTTCCGCTCAAGCGGCGCTGGTGGTCAGCACGTGAACACGACTGACTCTGCCGTACGTTTGACACACATTCCGACAGGTACCGTGGTAGAGTGTCAGCAAGAGCGTAGCCAACACAAAAACCGTGCGCATGCTATGAAAATGCTGGTCTCTAAAATTCAACAAGCCAAAGTGCAAGCACAGGTCGATGTGGCGGACTCTATACGTCGTGACTTGGTCGGTAGTGGCGATCGCTCTGAGCGTATCCGTACCTATAATTTTCCACAAGGTCGTATGACCGATCACCGTATCAACCTTACCTTATACAAGCTTGATTCCATTATGGAAGGCGACTTGGACGAGATTCTTGATGCACTACTGCGTGAGCATCAGGCTGATTTGATGGCCAGTATCGGTGGCAATGACTAGTAGCTAGTCTTTAAGAGTACCAGTAGTTTTATCGTTTTTATCACCATGTCTGTTCTTATAATAATAAGTATTGATTTAATTTTTCTGTTTTCGTTTATCCATTTAATTACCTAAAAATATTGAGAGTGTTATGTCAAAGCACAATAATCAGAACCAAGATCAAACCCCAGTCGTAGAAGATGCTAACGAGCTAATCGCACAACTGCAAGCCAAGCTAGATGATATCAGTGCTTCAGGTAAACAGCCGTATCCTAATACGTTCAAACGCACTGATTATGCGCAAGACTTACAGACGGCTTTTGATGGTGTCTCAAAGCAGGAAATTGAAGAAAAAGCAGCGAATGGTGAAAAAACACAGGTCAACGTGGCAGGTCGAGTCATGCTTAACCGTGGTTCGTTTATCGTGATCCAAGACATGACAGGCCGTATTCAGTTATATGTAGCACGTAAAGAGCTTGATGAGGAAACGCGTGCGAGCATCAAATCACTAGATTTGGGTGACATCGTTGGTGTATCAGGCTATATCGGTCGCTCAGGTAAAGGCGATTTGTATGTGCATATTGAAGAAATTACGCTACTGACCAAATCACTACGTCCAATGCCAAACAAGTTCCATGGTTTGGCTGATGTCGAAGCGCGCTATCGTAATCGTCATCTTGATTTGATGACCAATGAGACGACTCGCAATACCTTTATGGTTCGTAGTCAGATCGTTAGTGGTATTCGTCAATTTATGCTTAATGAACGTTTTATGGAAGTTGAAACGCCAATGATGCATCCGATACCAGGCGGCGCAGTAGCTCGTCCGTTTGAGACACATCATAATGCATTAGACATGCCTTTATATCTACGTATCGCGCCTGAGCTTTATCTTAAGCGTCTGGTCGTTGGCGGGTTCGAGCGCGTATTTGAGATTAACCGTAGTTTCCGTAATGAAGGGGTTTCAACCCGTCATAACCCAGAATTTACCATGATTGAGTTCTATCAAGCCTACGCTGATTATCATGACCTGATGGATTTGACTGAGCGTCTGTTTAATCAGTTAGCAATAGATGTGTTGGGTACAACAGAGCTGACTTATCAAGAGGAAGCCATTAGCCTAAAAGCACCATTTGCTCGTCTATCAATGTCTGATGCGATTGCAAAATATGCTGAAAACTTTGACATGACACGTATCAATGATCGTGAATACCTAGCAGAATATGCATCTACGACACTTAAGCAACAAGTCAAAGATGTGTTCGGTGTGGGTAAACTACAAACGATTATCTTTGAAGAAACGGCTGAGCATCAATTACGTCAGCCAACGTTCATCACTGAGTACCCAGCTGAGACCTCGCCACTAGCGCGTCGTAGTGATGACAATCCTGAGATTACCGATCGCTTTGAGCTGTTCGTTGGTGGTCGTGAGTTGGCTAATGGCTTCAGTGAGCTTAATGACCCAGCAGACCAAGCCGAGCGTTTCCGTGGTCAGGTTGCTGAAAAAGACGCGGGCGATGATGAAGCTATGCATTTCGATGAAGAGTATATCGAAGCATTGTCTTATGGTTTGCCACCGACAGCCGGTGAGGGTATTGGTATTGACCGTCTAGTAATGCTATTTACCGACTCTGCTAGTATCCGTGATGTGATCTTGTTCCCGCATATGCGCCGCAAACAAGATAGCTAAGGTGGATTTGCTTGCTATAAATCCAAACTGATACTTAACTCAGCATAAAAAGCTTTTGCTCATTTTCACAGAATGGGTATCAGCTTTTTTGTGAAATATCGTTTATAGAGGTATTATGGATATTCAGCAAGCATCACATGCGCCATGGCAAAAAATGATTCAGCAATGTTTTTTATCATTGTATGAGTTGCCTGATGACAAAATCACTGACTCTGATCATTTTCAGGGTCATGATTTTGTTTTTGAGTTTTCTGGCGCTACTATTTATCTGCTCGTCAATACGGTTGTGATGCAAGCGAATAGACAAGAAGTGGATAATCCTAGAGTTCGTGAGTGGAGAAAAGAAGTTGTTAACCAACTCATCAAACGCCACGCTCAGATTTATCAAAAAAACGATAGCCTAGTTGTAGATAGAAGTGCCGCGACAACTGATAAAGCAGTTTATTTTATTGGCTTGACGTCATTGTCTATTAATCATCAAGACGATCAGTCGGGCCATTCATCTTATGCAGTTGGCTACGAATATGGCAGTCGGTTTTTTGCAGAGGATTGTGTTTTAGACTTAGATGATGAGCAAAATATCTTACAAGTCTTTAGTCATCAAAACTTCGTTGATATCCTCAATCAGTTGGTTACTCCAAGTGATTTGACAACCTTTTTAGACTTCCATCGTCGTCAACTATCTAGCTTTGCATCATTTCAAAACGAATCGACATTGCTTAAACAGTTTCTACAATCACCTGACTTTCACCAAAGAGCGATTAGGGTACAAGAACAGCTAATTGATAACGAGTTAATTGAGCAAGTTGAATTACGCTTACTTAAAGCAGTAGAGCCGAATCAGACCGTGTATGCCGATGCCTTAATGGCTGAGATGCAAAAAAATACTGGAATGTGGTTCAAGCTATTCAACAGTGTGCTTGAGCGTTATTATGAAGCGGGTAGACCTTTACCAAATAAGCAGATTGATATTTTGGTAGATGAGTCAATGTATACCTATGCATGTCTAGTAGAAAAAATCTTAGCTTATAGAACCATGGATCAAGACTCGCGCTGGAATGGTTATGTCCGTCATGAGCATTCTTATCATGTATTTGGACGCCATTATCTCATGGTGTTTTATGCGCAAGACGATAGCAGTTCGCTAAGCGCAGAGAATGTTCGGCTCTCTTATAAAGATTTATTGTCAGATATCAATGTCCAGTTACAAGAGCCAGTAATGGATGATTTGTTTTTACTGGGCGTAGAGTTTAGGCCATGCGAAAACAGTGTAAATACTGAGGTTTATCTGGATATATTTCATCAAGCAGGCTCATTGATTGATGAAAGCACTCAACGCTTATATGACCGTTTGGCTCAACTTCAAGCTCAGTTATAACCTAAACATAGTACGATTCACTAACCCGACGCTTCCTTTATATTTGTATTATTTACATTGGCATTTCTTATGACGCAGCAATATCAAGTTTTAGCTCGCAAATACCGACCAAAAAACTTTCACGAGCTGATTGGGCAGACGCATGTGTCTCAAGCGCTAATTAATGCGATTGATTATAATCGTTTGCATCATGCCTATCTGTTTACAGGTACGCGCGGTGTGGGTAAGACAACGATTGCGCGTATTTTATCTAAATGCTTGAACTGTGATACTGGTATTACTAGTACTCCTTGCGGTGTATGTGATAACTGCGTTGCTATTGATCAGGGGCGTTTCATTGATCTTATCGAGATTGATGCCGCATCTCGTACCAAGGTCGAAGACACGCGTGAGCTATTAGACAATGTGCCTTATGCGCCAAGCCAAGGGCGTTATAAGGTCTATCTGATTGATGAAGTACATATGCTGTCTACGCACAGCTTTAACGCGCTATTAAAAACGTTAGAAGAGCCACCTGAACATGTGAAGTTTTTATTAGCGACGACTGATCCACAAAAGCTACCAATTACGATTATTTCGCGCTGCTTGCAGTTTGTACTGCGACCATTACCTCAAACGTTACTTAGCGAGCACTTGGCAAATATCTTGACCAAAGAGCAGGTAGGCTATACTCAGCCAGCCATTTGGCAGTTGGCAAGTGCAGCCAAGGGTTCTGTACGTGATGCGCTATCATTGACCGATCAAGCCATTGCTTTTGGTCAAGGCGCACTGGATGATGCGACTGTCAACGCAATGCTTGGCCTCATTGATGCCGCTGACTTAGTGCGTCTAATCACAGATATTTATAATCATGATAAGTCGGCGGTTGCTGCTCATATTGAACAAATGCGCGCGCAAATGGTCGATGCGACTAGTATGTTTGATGGGCTCGCTGAGCTGTTACATCAGTTGGCATTGACCCAACTGTTGCCTGAGGTGGCTCTCAATGTCAATGAGGCGCAAGCAAAAGATATTTATACGCTAGCTCAGCATATTAGCCCTGATGTCCTGCAGCTGTATTATGAGATTGTTGTACAAGCCCGTGAAGGTGTTAAGTTGGCAAGTACACCGATGCAAGCGCTTGAGATGTGCATTTTGCGTTTACTGGCGTTTCGTCCATTACCAGTCGATGAAGTCTTGAGCAATACTTATGATAGTGATGGGTCTGCTACCAAAGTACCAGCTATAGAACCAGTATCTTCTACATCAGCTCCAGATGCTGTTGCACATGAAGCGTCAGCACCGCCGCCAGAGCTTTATAATGCTGATTATCAGACACCAAGTCACGATGAGCTGCAAAGCGGTATTGATTATAATGACAATTTAGCACAGTCAATGACTAGTGCTATGCCTGAACCAGTTGTTGAGCCTGAACCAGTTGTTGAGCCTGAACCAGTTGTTGAGCCTGAACCA
>NZ_PJBU01000076.1:0-73988 GCF_002863645.1 Psychrobacter sp. MES7-P7E
ATCATGATGCCATGGTTGGGGCTTTTTTATTGAAATAAATTGGACATATCTCAAATGAGTAGATAGTAACACTATGCCCTCTGTCGTTGTTTTAACCAACGAGGTACGCGAGTGGCGGTACCGTTTAATACAGCATTTAATAAAGCCGCCAGCAAGATAAGCGCCACACCCAAATACTGAATCCAAGACAAAGATTGATGCAGTAATAGCACTGCAAGTGCAATTGCAGTCAATGGCTCAAAAATCGTAAATACCGATGCACGAGTGGCGGGCAGTTTTTCCAATGCCTTCATATATAGCCCAAATGGCACGACGGTTCCCAGCAGTGATAATCCTAAAACGTAGCCCCAAGTCATCAAGGGCAGACTCAATAGCTGCTCATAAGTGTTATAGGTCTCAGGTAAGAGCAGTAGTACGCCAGCACTAATGATAATGGAAGTGAAAAATACCAAAGGGGCAGGGTGAGCGTAATGCATCGCACGCTTACCCAATACGCCATATAACGAATAACACATCCCTGCTGATAGACCGAGTAAAATCCCCCAGTTAACTTTCGCTTGCTCACCTAACATCGTCAATCCAACACCAAACACCGCCATTAGTGCTAGCAAAACTGATTTGCGAGTAATGGACTCACTCAGTAAGAATTTTGAGAACAATAAGCTAAATACGGGTGCGGTATAGAGTAAGGCAACGGCAGGGCCGGCACCGACATAACTGACCGCAAAAAAATAGCAGACCGACATGCCAAGGACACCTATCAACGACTGCATCGCCAAACCAAGCCACTGTTTTGGCTGTAATTTGATAAGGTGTGGCCATAGTTTTGGTAGCATGGCTAAAATGATAAAGGCCGCCGTGACGATACGTAATATCGTTACCTGCCAGCCACTAAATCCAATTTGGTTTAGGTAAGTCGAGAATATACCCAACGTACCCCAGCAGATAGCAGCCGTGATGATTTGAATGGTGCCTAGCCATGATTGGTGCGAATGGTTCGTCATTCCGTTGTCGATGTTTGCCATACTGTTTTCTTCTTACGATCTAAGTGACACAAGATGTTGTAAGATTGCTATTGATACAATCTCTCCAAGCAATACTAAAATAAGAAAAGACAACCTTATTAAAGGCTGTCTTTTGTTTGTTCTTTTGAGTCTATCACTAAAAGATAATAAGTGGCTACTAGGTCGTGTGCTAAATTCAATTAATAGTTATTCCAATGGCTCAAAAATGGCTAGCGTTTGCTAAATAACCTAAGTAATATCGAATTATTAACTCATATCATATTCGTGTTCGCGTCATTTTTTCTTTCTACAGTCTCTGTTAATCAATCCATAAAAAGAATGTTTGCTCTCGGAGAGCATTTCGCTGAATAAAGCACACTTTTTCCAATTGGGTTCTTGGTAAATGATCCGTATCAGCCCCGCAGTTTTTTGAGCGCTGTTTTATCCACTGAGTCTGCTCTTTTTTAAGATTAGCCGCCATATCCTCACCGTACAGGCGTCTGACTTCATTTCGCGTTACTCTGTAGCTTTCATTCAATGCTTTATCAGACGTGTTATATATCTGATCAACCAAATCAGCTTGTGAGGCTAATGGCAGATAAGTCTCGTTTTCTTTGTAGGTGGCACTATAGGTATCGACTGTCCATTTACTTCTTATAGATATCTCATGGTTCGAGGTATCTATAAACCCATCAAAATCTTCGCCCTCAAAGGTATAACCCTGAAATCGACACGGGGTCACGCCATCTTTACATAAGCTATGCTTGGTTTCCGCAGAGTAGTATTTGACAGCGTAGGGCGACTTACTAGATTCTGGTGTTGTCTGCAATAGTCGTCCTAAATCGGGAGCGACCAGTAGCATATTGTTGCAAGTAACGCTTCCTTCTGCACATCTCTCATAAAGGTTAAGACGTTGACCTTGGATGTCCATGCCCATGGTAAAGTTTGCCTGTACAGGTGCTACAGCCGAACTGACAGAGGTCATTAGCATTAAGCTTGAGAGCAATGTAGTACGTCTGAGTAAGCTGGATGTATTTAGGCTTGAGCTAGACATGGAGACGGCCATATAGGTTTATACCTGTAGCAAAAAGTTACCCAGCAATCGCTTAGCGCCTTCAGTAGCAAACGATTCTGGGTGAAATTGTACGCCTTGTATCGGGTATTCTTTGTGCGCCAGTCCCATAATCTCATCCCCTGTCAGTGCTGACTCAGCAAAGCTCAATTCAGCACAGCTATCATTGGCGACTACTGAGGTAATCGTTAGGCAGTTTGGGATGGTGTCGGCTTTTACCACCAGTGAATGATAGCGCATGATTTCAAGCTCTTGTGGTAAGCCTTGATAAATACCTGAGTTATCATGGCGAATTGATGAGACTTTGCCATGCATCGGTACACTGGCGCGTACCACGTCACCGCCAAACACATGAGCAATGCCTTGCATACCCAAGCAGACACCTAATAGCGGTACAGTTTTGCCTAGTTTCTCGATGACCTCGCTACAGATACCAAAGTACGCGGGATCGTCAGGGGAGCCAGGGCCAGGTGAAATGATAATTCTATCAAGATTCATTGCTTGCACGTCTGCTAAAGTGATTTCGTTATTGCGTTTAACGATGACGCTGGCTTCTTCATCACTGTCTAAGGTTTGCAAAATCTCACCCACGTATTGGTAGAGATTGAAGGTAAACGAGTCGTAGTTATCGATAATTAAAACATTCATGGGTCATAAACTCTTTTGTAAAAATAGTGCTAGGTAAAATATGGTCAATGTACGCAGTACTTCTAGTAGCAATTATGATTGCATAAAGCTGTCTAACACGACTTTCATCGCTGACAGTTTACGCTGAATTTCTAAGTACTCATCAGCTGGGTTGGAGTCGTAAACGTTACCGCCGCAAGTTTGAGCGTAGGCAGACTCGCCATTGATAAACAGACTGCGAATAGGAATGGCAAAGATACAATCACCATTGAAATTGAACGAGCCTAATGCACCGCCGTAAGCCCCGCGACCATCCGGCTCTAGCTCATTGATCACCTTGATGGCTTCTACTTTGGGCGCACCAGACAATGTGCCAGCGGGGAAATTGCTGGCAAGGGCACTAAACATGTCTTCGTTAGGATGCAAGATACCAACGATTTCAGAAGAAATGTGCTGTACGTGAGAGAAGCGCTTGATATCCATCAAACTACGTACTTTTACCGTACCAAATCGTGCCACACGGCCAATATCATTGCGATGCAAATCGACCAGCATATTGTGCTCGGCGATTTCTTTATCATCATTGAGCAAGGCGCGGGCAAGCTTACGATCCTCGATTACATCTGCACCGCGCTTGGCAGTCCCTGCGAGTGGATAGGTTTCCATTTCACCTTGGCGCAAACGGAATAGCAGCTCAGGGGAGGCACCAATGATGCACTGCTGCGCAAATTTCATAAAGTACATGTGCGGTGATGGATTGACAGCGCGCAGTTTTTCATAAATCGGCATCTTGTCACCGGCAATACGATATTTAGATTTAAAGCCTACCTCGCACTGAAAAATACGCCCAGCGATGATGTCTTCTTTAACTTGCATGACGACATTGGCATGCTCTTCTTGGCTCATGCCATCGCCTAAAAATTCAACCGTCGGCGGCTCATAACTTGGCACTGACTCATCAAGTAACGCTTTTATTTGCTCGATGCGGTTTTCTTGCTGAGCGGTTGGGTAATAAAAGTAAAAGATTTCCCCGGTCATCTTATCCAGCGTCAATCCATCTAGATACACGCCAAACTTAAATGGCTCAAAGTCTTCGCTGGCTTTTGCATTGAGACTAGGTTCAAAGAAATTCACGCAGTCATAACCCAAATACCCGACCAGACCACCGCTTTGATCACGGGCAATAACATGCTGCGGAGTTATGTCACGCAGCAGTTGATAAGGGTTATCGGTTTGATAATGGCTTGTCTCAGCGGTTTTATTATCCGTGATAGCGAGCGTATTACGGTCAATAGCGGTGATCGTCGTCACAGGGTCAAAACCGATGGCGTGATGACGTGAAATATGACTGTCTTCACCCAATGACTCGAGCAAATAACAGGTGTCGAAAGCGCTTTCGATGCGTTTGAATAGCGCAAAAAAATCGATATCTTGCGTGAGCTTGATACGTTGTGGTTTGCTTGGGATATCGATAGGTGCAGGTTGGGTATGTATGGGCGTACTAGCAGTCATAATAAAGTCCAAAATGGTTCAAATATGTGTCAATCAACAATTAATAAAGTAATGAGTAAAAGGGTAGACGGTATTGGGATCGGTGTTCTAAGCGCGTTCTCTATGGGTCGCAAGCAATGCACTCACATCGTGGCTGTGCATGGCTCTAGCACCGCGAGAGACAGTCGCGATACCAACGCCTAGTTGCTCAGAGATGTCACGTTGGGTGATACCGCGATCTAGCAAGTCAAAGATACGAATACGGTTAGCAATGTCGTGCTGCTCTTTATCCGTCAGCAGGGCACTGAGTAGCTTTTCAATCTCTTTGCTATCAGTACAGTTTGCCAGATGACTCAGTAAGCTGTGATAAGGGTCAGTACTCATAATTTATCGTCTTATAATCAGTCGTCTTAATCAAAAATAGCCAGGGTAGCCATGAAGCTCTCGGCTTGTATCAGCATTCTAGTACAGTAGTACAAGAAATACAAGTGATGAGCTAAGTTAATAGCAGGCTGCTATAGACGTGATGATTTTTAAGCTTTGTTTATATAGATTCAACTCGTGGCCAGCGTCATATTCGATAGCATATTTATAGTTAGTACCAAGCGTTGCTGCGTTGTATTGCTACGTCCACTTGGCGTACTAAGTACTAGAATTGAGAATGTATGATATTAATTATTGCCAAATTGTTAATACTTAGTTATTATGCCTCTCTTTATTTAAACGCTAATCATTATTATTAGCATTAATCATGTTATTTGCACGGTATGATTGAGTGTTTTTAAGGTGCCTATCTTCTGATAGGCGCTATTTTCAGGACTATTCGATGACAGGTTTTACAAATAATTCTAATTTTTGACAGTAAAAAAAGTGAGTAAATGTGTTATGCGCGAAGTAAAGTTATCTAGTCAATTGACAGTATTGTCTATCGGTGTCGCAGCTGTATTGTGGACACAAGCTGCTAGTGCCGCAACGGCAGCAGATATGCCAAACACAACATTGCAGACGATCACTGTAACAGCGAATAGCTCAGTACGTGACGCTGTACAAGAAGACTCTGTCTATATAGATGACTATACGCCAGCAGCTCAAGCAAGCCATCTGAGCGATTTTCTGGACGTTGTACCAGGGGTAAGCGTGGGCGGTACCTCATCGGTCAACCAACGTATTCGTGTACGTGGTCTTGATGATACCAACCTAAAAGTAACGATTGATGGCGCACGTCAAGAAGGCGCGTTGTTCTACCATATGGGTGACGTCACTATTGATCCAGATCTGCTAAAACAAGCAGAAGTATCAGTGGGCAATAACTCAGTGACGCTAGGCAATGATGCTATCGGCGGTGCGGTTGCTTTTGAGACAGTCGACGCGGCAGATTTACTTAAGCCTGGTCAAAAGGTAGGTGCTAAGCTGCATACAGGTTATGCTAGTAACAATGATGAACTGCTAACCTCAGCTACTGTGTATGGTGCGCCAACAGAAAATGTTGATTTACTGGCTTATTATGGTAAGCGCAATGCGGACGCTGGTGAAGACGGTAAAGGCCGTAAAATCCAAACGGAAAACAGCGAAGGCGAAAACATCCTATTAAAAGCGGGTGCTTATGTCGGTAGCGATCATCATGTAGGTGCTAGCTTTAGCCGTACCGAAAACAAAGGCAAGTTCCCATTACGTCCAGATTTTCCTGCTGGTGGCTGGAACCCAATCATCCCGCAGGAAGTCAAACGCGATACCTATGCGCTTGACTACGCTTACAGTCCTGCCAACCAATTGGTCAATGTAGACGCCAATGTATATCAGACCAGCACGCAGATTTTGCGTAACTCTGATGGCGTACCTGGGTTTGAGTTTGATGCAGAAGTCAAAACCACAGGCGCTAAAGTGCAAAACACCAGTATCGTTGATAGCAGTATCATCAATGGTGTGCCAGGGGTTCATAAGTTCATCGCTGGGGTTGAGCATTACAAAAAAGAATCTGAGATGACACGTGACTTTGGTAATGCGAGCACCGATGAAGCAACCAATACCTCAGTCTATCTAGAAGACCAATGGCAAATGGGTAAGCTTAGCTTAACGCCAGGCGTCCGTTATGACCGTCATGAGTCTCCAGAGTATGTATCTGCTGGCAAGACTTATGACAATGTCGTTGGCGCATTGGCTGCTAGCTATGAGATTGCACCGCGTACTCAGCTATTTGCGAGCTATACGCAGTTATTTAATGGTCCAGATCTTAGCCAAACGATTTTTAATTCCGACGGTGTTGATACCTATGTGAACAATGAACTAAAAGCAGAAGAAGGTGACAATGCAGAAGTCGGTATTGCTACAACGCTGCGTGGTCTGACTACGGCTGATGACTCTTTAAAATTAAGTGCTAAATACTTTGAAACCAATATCGAAAACTATATTGAGTTTGTACGTGCAGGTGGTAGTAGAACTGGCATGAATTGTACCACTGGGCAACTAGGTACAAGTGCTGCCCCTGAAGCCTGCCAAGGTGTCATTAATAATGATGAAGATTTCAAAATTAAAGGTGTAGAGCTATCAGCCGACTATCGAGCAGATAACTTCAACATGGGGCTAAGCTATGCTCGTGCACGTAGCAAAGGCGAAGATACGGGTTACAATATCTCTTCTGTCAGTGGTAGTGGATCTGAGTCTGGCGACAAGTACATGGTCAACTTAGGTTACGCTCCAACCAATACTACTGAGCTTGGCTGGCGCAGTACTTATGTGGCCGATGTGACACCAAATACCGCTGGTGATGACAACGAAAAACCAGGCTATGATGTGCACGATATTTTTATGACTTACACGCCAACTCAAATCGAAGGTTTAAAGGCCACACTAGGTGTATACAACATCTTTGATGAGACTTATGCAAGCCATGCGTCACGTAACTCTATTGATGATGACTATACTGATTTTGAAATGGGACGTAATATCAAAACGTCTTTGACTTATCAGTTCTAATCTAGCTTATCGAATTTCAGTCTAATCGTACTTATAAAGTCAGCTGTCTTATACGGGAGCTGTCTTTTTTTACGAGATTTTTGAGAGTGCGATTTATCTAAGAGTAGATGTTAAGTTGCTCGTTTGGTAGAAGGTGAAGCTACCGTATAAATAGCATATGAGTTAAATCGTATGCGAGTACTACGCCAATACTCTAAACAACAGCGAGCTATCATCGAAGCTCATTTATATCTTTCAAATTATCAGGAAATGATTGTGAATGAATACGGGCATAGAGTAATCAAACGTCGAAATTCTGAAGCTGACGCATAATGTTTTTAACTGGCCGAATTATCATATTGGAAATATCGATAAGGTTTGACAGTGTAGCGCTTATACAACTGAAACTAACAGGCATTTCTATAAATATATTGAGCATCCATTAAACCGTTAACTGAACCACATATAAGAATGCAAACATTAATGATAATTATTATTATTAATGTTTGCATTCTTATATGTATCTTGCTAAAGTGTGTTTCGTTCATTACAGAACAGTTAATGGCTCTTTGCTCTATTCTATTTATAGAGACTTTTTTACGCTAGATATTTAATTCATTGGATAATTAATGACAGTTACAGCGTCATCAAACTTTTAACCCTACTCAGTACATACCCTTATTCGTTTACTCTCAATAGCTAAGCCTCTTGGCGATATTTTAGTCATGTTTTTATAACACATATATTTACGGACACGTCTATCCGACAATCGTATGTCAATTTTAGACTTTTATTTATGTGTACTTGCACCGAGAATGCATCCGAAGCATTGCATAAAAAGTGGCTAAAACCATTCACTGACGATGAGATAAACAGGTATTAACGAAATTGTGCGCTTCAAGGAATATTACTTATGTCAAACCAATCAGGTTGCTCTGATTTCTCAGTCATCACTTCTCCAAAAAAACTTCAACGCGTCGTGACTGGCAAACTTTTACTAAGTATCGCTGTGACTTCTATTCTTAGTAGTACAGCCGTTGCTGCAGAGAGTGATGAGGTAGCTGTGCAAGGGGCGACCGACCAAGAAGCTGTGCCTACAGCTACATTGGATACAATTGTGGTGCGGGCAGCAAGGGACGAGCTAGAACAAGCAGCTGGGCTGTCTATTATTAGTGAAGAAGCCATCGAAAAAGCATCAGTTTCTAGTGATATTTCAGAGATTGTACGTAAGATGCCAGGTGTGAATTTGTCGGGTTCATCGACGTCAGGTCAACGTGGTAACCAGCGCCAAATCGATTTGCGCGGTATGGGGCCAAACAATACACTTATCTTAATCGACGGTCGTCCTGTCACTTCTCGCAATTCCTCACGACCTAGTCGTGGGAGTGAGCAAGACACGCGTGGTGACTCGCAGTGGGTACCACCAGGCGCTATCGAAAGCATCGAAGTATTGCGTGGTCCAGCAGCAGCCCGTTATGGCTCTGGTAGTATGGGCGGTGTGGTAAATATCATTACTAAGAGTCCGACTGAGCCAGAGTTTTCTATCAGTGGTCACTATGAGGCACCAGAGAGCGATCTAGAAGGCAGTAGCTGGCGTACCAATATCAATATGGCAGGTGCATTGACGGATAAACTGTCCTCGCGTACCACTCTTGGTTATCACGATAGTGAAGGCGATGATCCTTATATCAATGCCAAAGATGCACAGATTGTTGACGGGCGCAGTGGTCCGGCTGCCTCGGTAGCGGCAGGTACTGAAGGTGTCGAAAATATCGATGTGCGCCAATTGTTTGAATACGCGATGGATGCGATGAATACGGTCGGTTTTGAAGTGAATTATAGCCGTCAAGAAAACCGCTGGGCGGGTGATTCATTGTTCCAAACCGTGAACCAAAATTTGTTAGATGAGTTAGAAGGTGAAACAACGAGCAAAATGCAACGCTACGGCGCGGCGATCACACATCGCGGTGAGTATGATGACGCTAGTAGTAACAGTTTCATTGAGTATACTCGGACAGTTAATGAGCGTTTGGGTGAAGGTAGTGCGGGTGGTGGCGAAGGACAGATTGTCATACCTGACGATGGCGAAGATTTTGAGTGGACAGAGGCGACTTACGATACGCTAAATGCCAAATCAGAATGGGATATTTACTTTGATCGTCATACCTTGACTGCTGGTGCAGAGTTTCGCGGCGAAAAGCTAGATAACCCCGTGGTATCTGATTTGGCATTTGCAGAGGGTTTTGATTTTGGTGATGTAGAGACCGATCCTGAACAGCGTGATCCAACTTCAGATGCTTATCTTATTGGTGTATATCTAGAAGATAACTACGAGATCACACCTGACTGGTATGTGACTCCAGGTCTACGCTTCGACTATCATAGCGAGGCTGGTAGTAATTGGTCGCCTAGTATCAATACTACTTGGCACTTTAGTCCTGATTGGTCAGTGAAAGGCGGCGTCAGTCGTGCGTTTAAAGCCCCATCGTTATATCAGCTTGATCCAAACTATATTTACTATACTGGTGGCAATGGTTGTCCATCTTGGGTACCTGCTGATGAAAGAGGTTGCCACGTATTAGGGAACCCTGACCTAGAAAATGAGACATCTTGGAATAAAGAGATCACCTTTACTTATGATGATGGTACTGGGCTAAATGCTGGTTTGACTTATTATCACAATGCCTATGATAACCGCATTGGTGCTGGTACGGATCGTGTGGCGGTAGATACAGCGACAGATCGTTCTATCTTTCAATGGGACAATCAAGGTGAAGCAATTGTTGAAGGTTTAGAAGGCTTTGTACAAGTACCAGTCACTGACAATGTAAGATGGTCTTCTAATATCACTGGTAACATCCGCTCAGAGCGAAAAGACAATGGCGAGCCATTATCGCTTATTCCTAAGTTCACTGTGAACACGGGTGTGGATTGGGATATTACGCCTCGCTGGAATGCCGACTTTGATGTGAGCTACTATGGTGTGATTGAAGCCCCAACGATTTCAGCGACGACGGGAGATGATAGTGATGACCCGTTGCTTGATCGCGAACCGTATGCCATTGCCAACGTGAGCACTCGCTATGATTTGACAAAAGCGATTACTGTTGGAGCTGGTGTCAAAAACTTATTTGATACGGGTGTTTATCGTGAGGGTACCGCTACGAACGCAGGTGCACGTACGTTCAATGAACCTGGTCGTACTTATGTGTTCGACGTTAGCGTTGATTTTTAGGAGGTAGACACAGGGTTTGTTAAGTTAGAAAAAGGTCTGAGCTATTTGCTTAGACCTTTTGCGTTGTTAGGGCAGGTTTTCATTTTTAAAATAAGCCCATGCCCCCGTAAATATTTTTAATAATTCAATAACTTACTATCACAATATAACAGCAGATTTATTTATGTCATTTAATTTTCGCTATAGCTGTCTTTGGATTCACCGTTATACTGGGCTTGCCATGGCAGCTTTTTTAATTATCACTGGTATTACTGGCACATTATTGGCATTTCATGACGAGCTAGATGATATCTTCAACCATAAACTGGCTCAGGTTGAGAAGCAGAACGCATCACATCTGCCTATTGCTGAGCTTCATGATAAGGTCATCAGTGCGTACCCTCAATATAACTTTTCTAGCATGCCAACTTCGATAGCAGCAGAGAGATCAGCCGTATTTTCGGTAGATAGAGCACGAGGAAAAGCCGCCCAAAACCAACCAAAAGCACCGTTTCAACAAGTTTATGTCCATCCTTATACTGGCGATATCATTGGTACTCGTGATAGAGATGAGTGGGCATGGCACAACACCATGTGGAAAGTGTTTTGGTTACATCGCGATTTATTACTGGGTGATATTGGAAAATTGCTACTAGGGATTGTCGCGCTCGTATGGACGATTAATTGCTTTATTGGCTTCTACTTAACATTTCCTAGGGCGGTTAAGAAAAAAGCACAGAACCAAACCTCGCCTAAAAAACGTGTCTCCTTTTTAAAACGCTGGTTACCAGCGTGGAAAATCCGCCGCAAAACTAATCTCTTTAAGCTCAACTATGATCTACACCATGCCTTTGGGTTATGGCTTTGGGGGATTTTATTTGTCATCGCATGGTCCAGTGTTGGTTTTAACCTAAGAGAGGTATATCAACCTGTGATGCACGCTGTCGTAGGGCTTGAGGGTAGAGATGAAAGACAGGAGAACTCAAGAAAACAATCAGAAAAAGCAGAGCAGGCGTCTGGTGCAGAACCAGCGACTAGAGTTGAAGTTGTAAACAATGAGGCTGTCGACGTCGAGGCTGTCGATGTGGTCGACAAAGCCAATAGTATTGCTTATTTAAGTGAACAGGCAAACATCGCTGCTCAAAGCAAGGGTATGATAGTACGAGAGTTTTTAGGCATACGTTGGATTGAGGATGAGGGTCAATGGCAGCTGCGCTTTAAGACAGATAAGGACATTGGTAAAAAAGGCGGTGCATCATCCATCACGGTCAATGCAAGGACTGGTAGCATCGAGCGTGTAAATTTTGGCTATCAAAGTTCATCATTTGGCAGCAAAGCCGATCAATGGCTATCGACCTTACATATGGGGCATATCAGTCAAGGTATTGGCCATTTGCTGTATCAAATATTTTTAGCATTGATAGGTTTGGCTGTGACAGTGTTGTCTATTACTGGTGTTTATCTATGGTGGAAAGGCCGACAACAGCGTTTAAAGGCATTGCAAAAGGGCCGATGATATATTTATATTCTTAGGGTATGGTTTTCATTTAGATCATTATTTACTAAATGAAAACCATACCCTAGTTATCACTTTAAGAACAAAAATATGTCGTATGCTATGCAAACAGTGAAAATGAAGCACGCAAACTTTTCACCTAGCCTGACCCACCTATGCCAACCATTATTTTCATCATAGTTCTTTGAGTAATCTACTGAAGCAATATCTTGAGTAAAATCCATAGGAATAACCACTAATCTTAGAACATATAAAGTCATTCCTAACCAAAAAAAGGTATCTGACACCTCTTTATTTAAAGCGTAATAAATGAACAGGCAAAAGCTAATCACTAAAATTAATAGAGACAGGTTTTTGTAGTTTATCCATCGATTATTTAATAGCGCTTTATGCATCGATAGTTTCTTCTGTTGTTTGCGAAATGCTGTACTTAAACCGTATCAACAATCACTGGACGACCCTGATGATTGAGCACAGTGACATCGACGTTATATAAATCTTTCATCGTCTCTTTAGTAATAACATCAGCAGGACGACCAACAGCCGTCACTTCTCCTGCTTTCATCGTAACCACTGTATCTGCAAATTGTGCTGCTTGATTGATATCATGCAGGACGATTACCACGGTTTTTTGCTGATTGTGGCTAAGCTGGCGTAGCTCACGCATCAGCCGACCAGCATGATACATATCTAGGTTGTTCAGTGGCTCATCGAGCAATAGATAGGGTGTATCTTGGCAAACAATCATGGCGATCAGCACGCGCTGACGCTGTCCACCTGATAGCGTTGACAAGAAACGCTCGGCAAGTGGCTCAAGCTCAAAGCGTTCGAGGATTTCCTGTACTTTTTGCTGATCGTCTGCGGTTGGTTGCCCTTGATGATAAGGATAACGACCAAACATCAGTAGCTCATGTACGCGTAGGCGTCCTTGCACATGATTGTCTTGTCCGAGCATCGCGACAGTCTTTGCCAGTGTCCGTGCCTGACAGCTGACAATATCACGCTCTTCATTATCTACAGCGAAGCTCACCTGCCCAGATTGTAGCGGCTGCAAACGGGCCATGACAGAAAACAACGTAGACTTTCCAGCACCGTTAGGCCCAATCAAAGCAATTACCTGCGCCGTTGGTAGGGACAACGTAATGTCATGCAAGATTTGTTGTTTGCCAATATGGTGAGAGATATTATTTAGTTTAATCATAGTCAGTCTTATTTAAAAAAGTCTTAGGGTTTTCTCTATCAACAGCATCAGCTAAATAAACAATGTCGGCTAAGTAGTTATAACGAACGACGTTGAGACATAAATATCAATGCTAAGAACATCAATCCGCCTGCTAGCTCTATCACCACTGACAATACGCCTGCCATATCTAGCACTTGCTCAAAGATAGTCTGACCCAGTACTAAGCAAATCATAGCGACCAAACTGACCAATATCAGCCGCTCGGTGTGATACATATGTCGTGCGATACGATTGGTCAATGCGCAAACCAATAGACCAAAGAAAGTCACTGGACCGACCAGTGCAGTGGCCGTGGCAACCAGTACAGCGATGACAGTTGATAGACCAAATGCCAGACGCTGATAGTTGATACCAAGGTTGACGGCCTGTGCTTGTCCGAGCATCAACACATTGCATTGGTAACGCCAGCGCCACACAAATATCGCAGTGATGGCACAGATAAATAAGCTGATACCTAGTAGCTGAGGGTTGACTGTATTAAACTGCGCGTAGCTAGCGGACTGTATGACCACAAAATCATCAGGGTTTATCAGCCGTGCAATGAGTGCTGATAAACTGCGAAACAACACGCCAAAAATAACACCCACCAATATTAGCCGCGTCAGATCCTGACTGCTTTTAGAAAACAATAGCTTAAATAATAATAAAGATGCCCCAAACATCAGGACAATCTCTAGCGTAAACTTAGCAATAGGATCGAGACTGGTAAAGCTAATCGCACCTAAAAAGAAAACCAGCAGGCTCTGCAACAGAACATAGAGTGAATCAAATCCGAGTAGGGAGGGCGTTAGAATTGGATTGTGAGTCAACGTCTGAAACAGTAACGTCGACACGCCAATTGCATAGCCAACCACCATCAGTGCCAGCAGTTTTTTGCCGCGTAATGGTAGCGCAAAGTCCCAATAGCCATTGACATTGAGTGTCATAAACAAGGTCATCGAGATAAGTAGAATAATAGCTGCTATGGATTTTGGATGGGCAGCTATCCATGCCCAAAGCTTTGCCAAATGACCTTGGGCAGCGGCTGAATATTGACCGTCTGCTGAAGATGAGTTATCTACCGCTGTGCTGGTTTTGGTAGCATCAGTCTTGGTGGAAGTAAGCTTAGTTGATGAGAACATACAAAAATCCTATGGTGCCAAGCTTATCTAATAAGGCAAAAAATGAACGACGGTAAGCGAGTGTTGAAAATTAATACATAGTTAGTGAACGTGGTGCTACTGCTCAGCTGGCGCACGTAATAACAGCCATAAAAACAGCACCGTACCAACCACACCAAAAATAGTGGCGACCGGTACTTCAAATGGATAGCGAATAGAGCGCCCGATAATATCGCATAGCAGTACGGCTGAAGCACCAAGTAGGGCCACTGCTGGCAAGCTGCGACGCAACTTATCTCCCATTAGACGGCTCACAATGTTTGGTACGACCAGCCCAATAAAAGGAATCATGCCCACAGTCACGACCACGACAGCGCTCATCATGGCTACCATACCCACGCCAATCCAAGTGACTTGACGCTTACTAATACCCAAGTTTAAGGCGATATTGTCACCCAAACCAACGATGGTCAGCTTGTCAGCAATAATATAAGCCAGCACACACAGTCCACCCGTGAGCCACAACAGCTCATAGCGCCCTGCCAATACGCCCGAAAAATCTCCAAACTGCCAAACACTCAGCATCTGTAGTGATTCGGTTTGATAGGCGATAAAGGTAGTGACGGCTTCAATAATGCCGCCGAAAACAATGCCAATCAGTGGAATCATCAAAAAATCAGTGGGCGGAATGCGGTGAATGAGCAGCATAAATAGCATCATGCCAAAAACGGCAGCGATGGTTGCCACGCCCATTTTTACAATGAGCGCACTGGCAGGGAACAGCAGACTGACCACTAGCAAACCAAGTGCAGCACTCTGAGTTGCACCAACCATAGATGGCTCTACAAAGCGGTTTTTTAGTACTATTTGGATAATCATCCCAGCCACTGCCATCGCAATACCAGTCAAGATAATGGCGATGGTACGCGGTATACGGCTAACCAATAACAATGAGCTATCGGAGTTGGCACTCTGAGTCAGCAGGCTCTGCAAGATACCTGACCACGAAAAGTCAGCCACCCCAATAGATAAGCTCAATAACACCAAAAGCCCCATAAGAATGAGGCTTGCTGTATTGATGAACCACGGTGGTATGACAGTACGTCGATGTAACGCATTGCCAGTACCGCTTTGCCAGCTTGACGCTGATGGAGCAGTACTGGATTTGAGCCTAGCATGAGTACGGTGTGAAAATAACGACATAATCTCTACTGGCTTAAAAATGAGCAGGGTTAACGGTAATAATACCTACTTGTGCAACAATAGTTTGCATAGAAAACAACGTTATTTAGCACTAGCAAAAGCATCTTTGATTGTCGTTAGATCCTGCATCCATTGATAGTAGCCACCAAATGCTAAGTAAGAGTCTGGGCTCAAATAAACCACTTGCTGTTTGCTCCATGCATTGGTTTGAGCAACCAATGGATTGTCTAATACAGCCTTGGCACCAATACCGTCTTCACCAATTGCAGCACTACGGTCGATGACAAATAACCAATCTGGATTGGCTTTTTGGATATATTCAAACGATATCGGCTGACCATGAGGCGCATCGGCAATTTTGTCATCCGCCATTGGTACACCTAACACAGTGTGGATAAAACCATAGCGAGACTTGTCACCATAGGCTGACATTTTATTGCCATTGACCATCACGACTAGGCCAGAGCCTTTATTTTCTTTTGTTAGACTTTTGGTCTCAGTGATGAGTCCATCGATGTTCTGTTGTAGCTTAGCGGCTTGATCGCTTTTACCAAACAGCGCACCTAGATCATGCAGGCGCTGCTTGCTTGATTCGTAAATGTTAGCTGTATCAATACTCATGTCCAATGTCGGCGCGATACTTGACAGCTCGTCGTATTTTTCTGCCATGCGTGAACCGACCAAAATAGCTTGCGGCTGCATTGCATTCAACGCTTCAAGATCTGGCTCAAACACAGTACCTACCGATTTTGGATCAGGTTGCGTCTCTGAGTGTAGATTCTTTAGTAATAGACCACCAGGCATACCATCGACCGCCACATCTAGCGCGGCCAAGTCTTGCATCAATGTCATGTCATAAACGACAAGTGGCGATGGGTTCATGGCTAGCTCAACATCACCTTTTACGGTATTAACCATGATTTTTTCAGCAGATACAGCATTGTTATTAGCAACGTTCTGTGATTCATCAGCCGTTGGGTTTTCGGTTTTGGCGTCTGCTGGCTCAGAGTCATTAGATTCAGGCGAGCTACATCCTGCCACTACGGTAGCTAACAATGCTGTCATGGCAGCAGTCAGTAATGGACGTTTGAAAGAAGAGGCGATAGATCTGCTAGATAATAAGGGTGTCGGCATAATGAACTCGGTCTATAAAAAAATGTTTAAGCAATTGTCTAAAATAATTGCAAATGAATAACGCTAAAAATATTAAGTCTGAAAGATGCTTGAGATAAAAAGCATAAAATAAATAGTCTACTTAGGGCGTGTCCTCAATTCAAACGAGTATCCTCTAAATGGGCTAAAAACAGCTAAATTTTGCCAAACATCGTCAAATAGTTGGTCAATATCTCGATATTATCTGCACTATTTTCCTCGTTTGACGGCAATTTATCTCATTTTTATCACCATTTTTAAAATGAGGACACGCCCTAGTACCACTCACTAATTTTTTATACGAATAGTTTTTATAAAAATAGTATGAGTAGACAGTACAGCGGTTATAATAAAGTAGTTGAGACTCATTATCAATATAAATGATAATGGTTTTTATTAACAGCACTTGTTATATTAAACGCAACGTATCATTTGATGTAAAGATAAGATTCATAGTAGTGAGGTATAAAAGTAGGTAACGTTCATAGAAATAAGCGTTCTGATAAATAAGGCTACTAAGCAATGCCATGTGTCAGAGATGTATTAAATAGCGAAAATATTGTAAATTATTATTGATAATAATTATCGTTTGCATTATTATCTACGCCATTCTACTCTGAGTAATAAACATTAGGCTGTTATGAGTTCAACGGATTTAGACGCGCCACCACTTAAGTCGTTATTGCTAGCTATTGTTGCAGTACTAGGACTCCATGTGCTTGCCGCAATTGCACTAGTGGCAATAAAAACGCCTGAACTCAAACCTGAGCCAAAAAAAGAGATGTTACCACTTGAGATAAAGTTTGTGTCATTACCGGCAAAAATGGTCTCAACTGAAGTAGAAAAACAAACAGTCACAGCCAAAAAAGAAGTACAGCCTGAGGTACAAGTTCAGCCAGCGCCGCAACCTGAACCAAAGCCTGAAGAGCCGGTGAAACAACCAACAGAGACACCAGTAAAACCAAAAGAGCCAGTTGTAAAAAATGTAGAGCCAAAAGTGACGCCTGTGATAGCGTCAGAAAAGCCTCGTCCTGATACCAGTCAAAAAGTAGCCCCAAAAGAGCCGCTACCGAAACCAAAGGTTGATAACTCAGCAGCTGAAGCACAACGTCAAGCAGCTGCCCAAGCTGAATCAGAGCGACAAGCCAAAAAGTCTGAGCAAGAGGCACAAGCTAGGGCAGAGCAAGAAGCCAAAAGGGTTGCTGATGCCAAAGCTGCCGTTCAGGCGAAGGCTGCCGCAGAGGCCGCCGCTGCACAAGCAAGAGCTGAGGCAGAAGCAGCAGCTGCTTTAGCACAGAGTAATGAGCCTGTGAGCTTTACTGCTAGCTCAGCCAACTGGGCATCTGCGCCAAACTTTAGTTTCCCTGAGCGCGCCGCACGTAGAGCTCGTTCTGGTGATACGCTCAACGTTGTCTTAGTATTACGAGTCAACAAACAAGGCGGCATCGATAACGTGCGAGTTGCTCAATCATCAGGTAATCCGCTACTAGACAAAGAAGCCCGACGTCAAGTTCGATCTGGCAAGTTCAAACCCTTTACTAAGAATGGCGTACCCGTGGTAGGTGATGTAACTCTACCGATCAGTTACGCGGTTCCTTGATAGCTCACATTTTATAACAACGTATTTATTAATCATTTTTCATTATAAAACTAAACATGATATTTACCTCAGTATCATGTAATGGCATTACACATTAAGGAGTCTGACATGGACTTTATGCAATACTGGCAGATCAGCGACATGGTGACAAAAACGTTGTTCTTTTTGTTGCTTGCGTTATCTATTCTCTCTTGGGTGACAGGTATCGTCCGCGTATTGCAAAGCCGTAAGCTGGCGACCAATGTAGCAGATGATTTGAGTCAGCAATTACAAGCCAAACAGTCTGACTTGGCTGGTACTGATGCTGCCACTCGCCGCTTGGTGACTGAGCAGACTTTGCTCAAGCATATCGGTCGCTATCGCTTTGCTAGTGAGCGCGGTCTGCCGATTCTTGGTACGACGGCAGCGATTGCACCGTTCATCGGCTTGTTTGGTACGGTATGGGGTATTTTCCATGCCTTGCACAACATCGGTATGAGTGGTCAGGCAGGATTGGGGCAGGTTGCAGGGCCAGTCGGTGAAGCTCTAATTATGACAGGTCTTGGTATTGCAGTAGCGATTCCAGCTGTGGTGTTTTATAACCTTGCAGTACGTATCAATCGCCGCATAATGTATCAAGCCAACGATAGAGCGCATGATTTATTGGCGCAATCAACGGGTCTTGTGGATACTACCAAGGTAACCGCGAGCCATGCTGCTAGCGCCTCACAAGTGCACGCTGCACCAAGCAGTCGTTCAACGACGAGCGAGACTCAGCATACCAATAACTACAGTAATTCTGTGCCAAAGCAGCTATAGATAGTGTTGATCTTGCAAGCATTAAATCTGCCAGCGCTAGGTCTGTAAAGGCTCAAACGACAGGTCAAAAAACGGCTTGGCTGTGTGAAAATAACCAAAAGCATTGAGAGTAACTATGGCATTTCAATTGGGTGATGATGACGTACGAAGCATGGATGAGATGAACCTCATTCCGCTGATCGATATCATGCTGGTATTGATGATTATATTTTTATTGACAGCGACCGTGCTGAATCCGACGGTGCCTTTAGATTTGCCAGAGACTAGTGCCGCGCTCAATGAAACGCCGCCAGAAGCGATCCAAGTCAGCATTGATAAGGACGCGGGAATATTCTGGGATAGCGACCCAATCAGCATGGAAGAGTTAGAGACACGCTTGCAGCAACAAGGCGCGACTGGTAAGAATCCAGCGGTACAGTTACGTGCGGATAAAGAAGGCAAGTACGATACGGTTGCTCAAGTCTTAGCAGCTGCAAGTAATGCTGGACTGACCAAAATTGCATTTGTGAATGAGTAGTTTAGTAGCTAAATCTTTAAGAAATTAATAATATAAAGTCAGTGCTAGTAGCTCTGACTTTATATTAGAAAGCTAGCTAGATAAATCAATAGCCCAACCAGTAAAACAACCAGTACCGCTATAATAAAAACAATTAAAATAATAAAATTTTCTCCAACCTCATTAACTACTTAAACCTCAAATTAAGTCGTTAGTGAGGTTTTCTTTTTTTACCAGCCATAGCCAAACGGACGATAGCCGTAACCGAAGCCTGCATGTCTGTAGCCAAATGGGTAAGGTGAGCGCAAGTAGTCAAGATCGCGCTGACGGATATAGTAGTAGCGCCCTTGAGAATAAGCTTCTTCTAACTTCTCAATACCTTCTAACGGACAGACAGGTTGCCAGTCATAGCCTTCGCGACCGAGCTTATAAGCATTCAGCTCGGTACAGTAGTTTTTGAGACCCTGTTGACGGCCTTGCTCCCATTGGATACGGTTAGGGCTAGCACCGCCTATACTAGTGCAGCTATTGGTATAGTGACCAAAGTAGGCACCTGAACGTCCTTGTGAGCCATCAGCATAGCCGACTTCTTGCCAGTTACTGCTTTGACACTGCTGCGGGGTTAGGCTCTGAGTCGTGGCACAGCCTGATAATGTCAGTACGACCGCGCCAAGTAGCGATAGGTTCATGCCTGCTTTGCTCATGACTTTACTTGTCAGCTTGCGAGCGTGATAAGCGCCCGATGAGGTTGACTCAATAAGATAATTCATAATAAACCTGCGCGCGTTTAAAATTATGGTTTATCATAGCACTTTTTTGCGCTGACCACTTTTCGTATCTGGTTTTTATAGCGTGCTGTGATCGGTAAGTTTATATACGCTAAATAGCTGATTTAATAGTGTAACTTGCTAAATTGTCATATGCTTTAAAAGCACCTGTTGCACTGCGATTGGACAACAACGCTTGATTTTTAATGGTTCGTGCTCATTATAAGCCCTTGTATATCGTTGTTTATTACCGTGCTAACCGCAAATCTATATGTACTATGTATAAATAACGGTTCATTGTCGATATTTATCGCTATATCTCTTAGTATCTTTTTCATTTAGTCAAAAGGCCAGACCATCATGGGAACATTGATTGGCGTTATCATTGTACTATTCGTATTAGGGAGTATGATGGCGCTCAAACCGAACGGTATCGATCAGCGTTTGGATAAGCTGCGTATGACCGCGCGTCGTTTACAGCTCAATCCAAAGCTCGTTTCGTGCCCTGACTGGATCAAAGGCCGTGATAATGAGTATGGCCGCGGTATGCTTGGACAGTACTGTCTGATATTTGAAGACACTAAACTGCCGCATACCCGTTATCAAGTGATTGATGGACAGTGGCGACCAGATAGCAGTTTTGTCGATACCAGTACAGATGATAAGACGCTTACTATTCCCAGTGCGATTCGTTCTAGTCAAATCAGCAATAACCCAGTAGTCAAAAAGACTGATTTTAGCTTGGATCAAGTGCCGTTGGAGCTGCCAGTAAGTATCGAACCGTTTGTTAAAGGTCTATTGACCAAGGCCAATAGCATTATTATTTATTGGGAAGATATTGCTTATGTACGTCCAGCATCTAATCCTACGTACCATCAAAAACGGATTGAAGCGGACTTATTAGTGCTCAAAGAAAACCTTGAGAAGTGGGCGCTACAGATGCAAAAACAAGCATAAACCTAGTAAAGCGTTTTTTCGTCTCCATTAAAGGGCAATATGCAAGCGGTTTGTCATATTCAAATTATTTAAAGTTGACAGTTTAACGCTTAGCAGTGTAACGTCTTTATAACTATATCTTTATTTTATGGTTATTATTTGTTTTATAACCTTTTTTATCAGCAGCGATTATTACTATAAATAGCTGAACCATGGCCAAACCATGAGTATCCGCTTCCATAAATTGCCGTGCTGCTGAATTTAACCTTACTTTTAATTTACTTATATTATGGTGTCGTCAAACATGGCAAAAACCACAACCAAAAAAAGTCTAGCACCAGCTGCTGACAGCCCAAAGGGTAAGTCTTTGGTGATTGTAGAATCACCAGCCAAGGCAAAAACGATTAATAAATACCTTGGTGATGACTTTATCGTACGCTCAAGTATCGGTCACGTCCGTGATTTGCCGGTCAGTGCGAGCAAAAGCGCAAAGAAAACAACGACCGCTAAAAAAGATGACACTCTGACCAAAGAAGAGAAAGCGCAGCAAGCACTGGTACGCCGCATGGGTGTAGATCCAGAGCATGACTGGGCAGCAGTTTATGAAGTACTACCAAACAAAACCAAAGTCATCAAAGAGCTTAAAGCACTAGCCAAAGACGCTGACAAAATCTATCTGGCAACGGATATGGATAGAGAAGGGGAAGCGATTGCTTGGCATCTAAAAGAAGTCATCGGTGGCCCTGATAGTAAATATCAACGTGTGGTCTTCAACGAGATTACCAAGTCAGCTATTCAAAGTGCATTTAAGCAGCCTTCGAAATTAGACATTGACCGCGTGAACGCGCAGCAAGCCCGTCGGTTCTTGGACCGTGTTGTTGGCTTTATGGTATCGCCGCTATTATGGCAAAAGATTGCTCGCGGACTGTCTGCAGGCCGCGTACAGTCAGTCGCTATGCGTTTGGTCGTTGAGCGTGAGCATGAGATTCGCGCATTCATTCCAGAAGAGTACTGGCAAATCCATGCAGACACACACATTGCTAATAGTAAAGCTAAAAAAACCTCAGACGCTGAGCAAATCGGTATACGTTTAGAGGCGACCAAACAAGGTGGAAAAACCCTAAAGCTTGGTAATAAAGAGCAGACCGATAAAGTCCTAGAGATACTCAAAGCAAGCGATTTTATCGTCAAAGAGCGTGAAGAAAAACCAACGCAATCACGTCCAAGCGCGCCATTTATTACTTCGACCTTGCAACAGGCTGCTAGTACCCGCTTAGGTTTCTCTGTTAAGAAAACCATGATTTTAGCGCAGCGTCTGTATGAAGCAGGTCATATTACTTATATGCGTACCGATTCGACATTCTTATCAGGCGACGCGCTTGCTGCTGTCCGTGGTCATATCGAAGATAGCTATGGCGCAAAATACGTGCCAGAAAAGCCAAATTTCTATGGTAACAAGCAAGGCGCACAAGAAGCGCATGAAGCGATTCGTCCTTCTAACGTCAACATGAAATCAACACAGCTCAAAGGTGTTGAGCGTGATGCGATACGTCTATACGAGCTAATCTGGCGTCAATTTGTGGCGTGTCAGATGTTACCTGCCAAATATCTGTCAGTGAACCTGTTTGTAGGCGCAGATGATATCGAGCTAAAAGCCCGTGGTCGTACCATGGTATTTGATGGCTACACAAGAGTCATGCCACCAGCCAAGACTGACGATACCTTGCTGCCTGATGTCAAAAAAGGCGATAAGTTAAATCTAGATAAGCTAGATCCAAGTCAGCACTTCACTAAGCCTGCGCCTCGCTATACTGAAGCCAGTCTAGTAAAAGAGCTTGAGAAA
The DNA here is from genome assembly GCF_002863645.1 of Psychrobacter sp. MES7-P7E. Taxonomy (NCBI): domain Bacteria; kingdom Pseudomonadati; phylum Pseudomonadota; class Gammaproteobacteria; order Moraxellales; family Moraxellaceae; genus Psychrobacter; species Psychrobacter sp. MES7-P7E. Next base: position 23,015 of record NZ_PJBU01000076.1, read on the forward strand.
AAAGGCATCGGTCGTCCATCGACGTATGCTTCAATTATCTCAACCATTCAAGATCGTGGTTATGTGAAGCTTGAAAATAAGCGTCTGTTTGCCGAAAAAATGGGTGATATCGTCACCGATAGATTGACGGCTAGCTTCCCAGATTTAATGGATTATACCTTTACCGCTGCGTTAGAGGACAAGCTCGATCATGTGGCAGAAGGTGATCAAGATTGGAAAGATGTGCTTGATAATTTCTATGGCGAGTTTAAAACGACTCTAGAGCGTGCCAAAGAAAAAGATGGTATGCGTCCAAATGATCCGACCGATGTACCAGATGTCCATTGCGATATCTGTGATCGTCCGATGCAGTTGCGTACAGGGTCAACAGGTGTATTCTTGGGTTGTACTGGCTATAACTTGCCGCCGAAAGAGCGCTGTAAAGGCACCAAAAATCTAATGCCAGTCGAAGCATTCGCCAATCTAGATGATGCTGAAGGTGATGACGAAGCGGCAGAAGTTAAAGATTTGATGGAGAAAAAACGCTGTCCGAAATGTGGTACGGCGATGAATGGTTACATCGTGGATGGTGGCCTCAAACTACACATTTGCGGTAATAACCCTGATTGCGATGGTTATATCCTAGAAGAAGGCAAGTTTGAAGTTCCTGGCTCAGATGCACCAACCATTGACTGTAATAAGTGCGATGGGCAGATGGAGCTTAAGACAGGACGCTTTGGTCCGTATTTTGCTTGTCAAAACTGTGATAATACGCGCAAGGTACTAAAAACTGGTGAAGCAGCGCCGCCTCGTATGGATCCAATCCATCTGCCAGAGCTAAAGTCGACCAAGCATGATGATTATTTCATTTTGCGTGAAGGGGCGGCTGGGATGTTCTTAGCAGCGTCTAAGTTCCCGAAAGTGCGTGAGACACGTCCGCCAAAGCTAGCTGAGCTACGAGAAATTAAAGACAAGATGGAAGACAAGTTCCAGTATCTGTTTGCAGGACCAGATGAAGATCCTGAAGGTAACCCAACCATCTTGCGCTGGTCACGTAAGAAAAAAGAGCAGTATATCGGCTCTGAGAAAAACGGCAAGGCCACACGTTGGGGTGTTTACTGGCGTAATGGTGAATGGGTAGAGGAGTAACTATTGTTAAATCCAATATAGTGCTTTTATAGCGTCAGACTCATTCAATGTACTACAGGTACAATTTGCATTGGTCTTTCTTGTATTGGCTTAAACAAACCTAATAGTTACTTCCAATAAAAAACCCTCTTATAATTTAAGAGGGTTTTTTTGTGCTTGTAATATTTCTTTTAAGCCATTTCTACGTTTGCAGACTTAGCCTAAGTCCATAGGTTTGGACAGTATTAGTTTTTTACGATGATACCGCAACCAATACGATCGCCTGCATTGCCTGAAGGTTGACTGGTATAGTCATCAACGCCAGCGTGTACGATAAAGGCCAAACGATTTACGCTGTATTTACCTGCTTCAGTCGCTGCGATTTTCTTATTCACATAGTTAATAGTAGCAACACCATCTTCATTAGCAGTTAAGTTTGGCAAGTCACCAGCATGACCATTCATATCATCTGGATTAGAGTGTGGCTTGTTGTCTGGGTTGAAGTGACCGCCTGCTGCTTTACCCATAACGTCACAGCTGCCTGTTTCGTGGATATGTAATGAGACAGTTCTACCTGGCTGTAGGTTAGTAAGTTTACCGTAAACTTGGACGCCGCCATCGACTGGACGTAAGAAAACTTGACCAACTTCTTTCTTCTTGCCATCTACTGTTTGTATGGTTGATTTTAGCGTTGGCTGTGCTAAAGGATTGCCTGTTTGCATTTGACTTTCTACGGTTTGGCAACCAGTCATTGCTAACGCTGAACCGCATAATAGGGTACTTACAAGTAATGTCTTATTCATTATTATCTCCAATTGTTTGAGTTGTTATTTTTAATCTTCATTAAAGTCACGAATATCTATCGTTATCGTTCTATAAAATCGGTGTCAATATTCGTTAACATCGGAGTCAGTATAGCCAAGCTAACGCTATAGTTATTCATCAAATGCGCAACAATCAGTTAATAAATGTAAGTATCGTATGGGTTTGAAAAACGAACTAAGATAAATGTTTTTCAAAATTAAATGGCTTTAAATGCGTGAGAGAACTACTAAGAAAGCTATGAACTGCAAGCAAATGAATAACAAACAGGTATAAAAAAGCCGCCCATCATTGTGATAAGCGGCTTCTTAATCTATAGGACGAGTTTAATAAAGGTTCAATTAATTATGCAGTGCTTTGCCAGAGGTTTTATCAACAGTCACTTTGGCAGGCTTAATTGGTGTTGGCATACTCACCAAAGCAACCTTTAAGATTTCTTCAATCGTCGCGACTGGCTGAATGGTTAAGCCTTCTTTCACGTTATCAGGGATATCCGCCAAATCACGCTCATTAGTCGCTGGGATCAAGACATGCTTGATACCACCGCGATGTGCCGCAAGCAACTTCTCTTTGAGACCGCCGATACGTAGGATTTTACCGCGTAAGGTAATCTCACCTGTCATCGCAATATCTGGACGAATAGCAATACCTGTCAACGCAGAGACTAGCGCTGTCGTCAGTGCACCACCAGCAGATGGGCCGTCTTTTGGCGTGGCGCCTTCTGGCATATGCACATGGACGTCTGTTGTTTTAAACGTTTCGTAGTCGATACCTAAGCTATCACCGCGAGCACGAACCACGCTCATAGCTGCGCGAATCGACTCTTTCATTACATCGCCTAGTGAACCGGTAAAGCTAAGCTCGCCTTTACCTTTCATACCGACCGCTTCGATGGTCAATAGCTCACCGCCGACCTGAGTCCATGCAAGACCAGTAATACGACCAATTTCAGGCTCTTCTTCAGCCAGACCGTAGTCATACTGATGTACACCTAGATAGTCATCGATATTTTTGTCATCGACGGTCACTAGCTGACGTTCTGCTTTTTTCGGAGCACGTGCGCCATGAGTTTCAACCGAACCGCGAACCACTTTACGGCAGATCTTGTTCACTTCACGCTCAAGGTTACGCACACCTGCTTCACGCGTATAGCTACGCACGATGCTATGCAATGCTGCTTCAACAATCTCAATTTCACCTTCTTTAAGACCGTTTTGCTTAATCGCTTTTGGCACTAGGTATTTCTGTGCGATATTAACTTTTTCTTCTTCGGTATAACCCGGCAGACGAATGACTTCCATACGGTCAAGCAGCGCAGGCGGAATATCCATGCTGTTGGCAGTACAGATGAACATCACTTGCGACAAATCTAAGTCCATATCTAAATAATGGTCGTTAAATGTATCGTTCTGTGATGGATCCAATACTTCAAGCAACGCTGATGCTGGATCACCGCGGAAGTCTTGCGCCATCTTATCGATTTCATCCAATAAGAATAGTGGGTTTTTGACTTCTACTTTTGCCAATGACTGAACAATTTTACCTGGCATTGCACCGATATAGGTACGGCGATGACCACGAATCTCTGCTTCATCACGTACGCCACCAAGCGCCATACGCACAAACTTACGACCAGTGGCACGGGCAATTGATTCACCCAACGAGGTTTTACCGACACCTGGAGGACCGACGAGACATAGAATCGGACCACGAAGCTTTTTCACGCGTGATTGTACGGCGAGATATTCTAAGATGCGGTCTTTTACATCTTGTAGACCGTAATGGTCTTCGTCTAATACCGTCTTAGCTTTGTCTAGATTGATAGATACTTTGGTCGTCGCATTCCACGGTGTGTCCAAAATCCATTCAATATAGTTGCGTACTACTGATGACTCACTTGACGCAGGTGGCATCATTTTGAGCTTTTTGAATTCCTGCTCAGCCTTTTTGCGCACGTCTTCTGGTAGGTCAGCATCTTCCAAACGCTGCTCTAGCTCAGCCACATCATCTTCACCATCGAACGCGCCGTCATTCATATCTGACAGCTCGTTTTTAATGGCTTTCATCTTTTCATTTAAGAAGTATTCACGCTGATTGTCTTCCATTTGCTGACGAACAGCATCTTGGATATCTTGTTCGATATTTTGCTCAGCACTTTGCTTGACTAGATATTCAGTCAAAGTATTGATATGCGTTTTGATATCGTCTTCTTCTAAGAAAGACTGTTTGATATCAAGGTCCATCGACACACGAGTTGAGATGAAATAAACCAACTCAAGCAAGTCGTCGATACGCTTAGCCACACGAGTCAGCTCACGTGCATTGCGAAGTCGCGCATCTGCATAGCTTTCGAATAATGTGGTTAATGCTTGAATGGTGTTTTTCTGTTGACTCTCATCCATGCTGACATCAAGGTCGGCACGTTCAAATCTCGCCATTAATAAATCGTCATGGCCTTCTATATTATCGACACGAGCGCGGTATTGACCTTCGATCAATACTTTAATGCAGTTCTCATCGCTATCGTGTGGCATGGTGCTAACGATGCGACACACCGTACCGTACTGATACAAGTTATCTTGATCAATATCTTCGGTCAGTGAGTCTTTTTGCGCGACTACCAGTACTTTGTTGCCATACTCAGCCTGTGCCAACTCAACCGCTTTCACCGATGGCGCGCGTCCCACAAACAATGCAATCTGCATATGTGGATAGACGACGACGTCGCGTAATGCCAGCAATGGCAAATAGCTTTCATCTTCATTGTCTTTAACAGCGTCAGATGAGGCATTTAACGCATCCGTAGATGAGCTTTCTGTCTCATTATTCGCGTCAGCACTGATGTTAGCGTCAGTGTCAGTATTTGCATCAGACGTCGTGTCAGTGTTCAGGGCAGATGATACATCGATGTCGATGTTGTCTTTATCAATATTATGTTCACTCATATGTTTTTCCTCGTTCCCCGGACTTGTAAAGTCAAGTTCGTGGTTCATGTCTAGATAAATGGTGCTCACGAAAAAAATTGCAAGGCTGATTAGCGAAGTCGTCTGCTTATCTTTGTTAAATAGTTGTCTGAGTGCCTAGTAAACAATGTTATCGATGTTATCAACGATGTGTCGGTAATGATATATCGTCAATAGCGTGATTGGTCAATGAAGGATAAAGACAGTCAGAAATTATAGAAGAGGGTTTAGATGTATAGGTGATATTTGGCTACCTATGTTGATGCCTAATCGGTTCTATGCGTAGGCTTTATACCCAAAATAAGGTAAACTGGCGCGCGTCTAAAACAGGCTCTCATATTGAGACGTTTTAGACATCATAGCGATATTCATTAGTGTCAATATTCATCGGTCTCAATGAGACCAAGCTATAAAGAGCAAGGGGCAACACATGGCCATCAATGCGGTACTGCTGGCAGTTATCATTATGCTAGGACTGTCACTTTCGCGAGTGCACGTGGTGCTTAGTTTATTAATCGGGGCGCTGGCAGGTGGATTGTTAGCAGGTCTGGGTATTACCGACACGTTAAATGCCTTCCAAGAAGGTATCCGTAATGGCGCGCAGATTGCGCTATCTTATGCCTTGCTGGGGGCTTTTGCGGTAGCGATTGCGCATTCGGGTTTGCCGCAATCATTGGCAGGGACAGTAATTAGACGTATTGATGCCGCGGGCACCAGTGGTATGATTAAATACATGCTGTTCGCAGGTCTCATTACCATGAGCTGCTTTAGTCAAAACCTAATCCCCATTCATATTGCCTTTATTCCACTGCTTGTACCGCCACTGCTTTTGGCGTTCAACCGTATGCAGATTGATAGACGCCTGATTGCCTGTCTGATTACCTTTGGACTGGTCACCACCTATATGTTTATACCGTATGGGTTCGGTGATATTTACCTCAATCAAATTATGCTAAAAAACGTTGGTGAAGCGGGCATTGATGTTGCCAATATCTCTGTGGTGAAAGCCATGGCAATTCCTGCGCTTGGCATGCTCATTGGTCTGCTGGTCGCGGTATTTATAAGCTACCGTAAGCCGCGCGAGTATCAGCAGATTGCGATAGACCAGCAAGCGCATGATGCCGTCGTAGAAGGCGATGCATTAAGTAAAACAGCCGCTGGCGCTCAGTTGCAAAGCAAGCTAAAGACGCTGGTTGCATTGGCTGCTATCGTGACGGCTTTCGTCGTGCAGCTATACACTGATTCGCTACTACTTGGCTCGATGTTTGGCTTTGGCGTGTTTATGGCGACAGGCGTGGTCAAATGGCGTGATGCTGATGGCGTCTTTAATGATGGTATTAAATTGATGGCGATGATTGGCTTTATCATGATTACGGCGCAAGGTTTTGCTGAAGTCATGAAAGCCACAGAGCAGATTCAGCCACTCGTTGATGGGGCGGCGTCACTGTTCGGTGGTAATAAAGCGATGGCTGCCTTTATCATGCTCTTGATTGGTTTGATTGTGACCATGGGTATCGGCTCGTCCTTCTCGACTATTCCTATTTTGGCTGCGATCTATGTGCCGCTGTGTATCTCGTTAGGGTTTTCGCCATTAGCAACCGTTGCTATTATAGGTACGGCTGGTGCGCTGGGTGATGCCGGTTCTCCTGCGTCAGATTCGACATTGGGGCCAACTTCGGGTCTAAACATCGACGGTCAGCATGACCATATCAGAGATAGCGTGGTGCCAACATTTATTCATTACAATATACCGCTACTGGCGTTTGGCTGGATTGCGGCGATGGTGTTGTAAGCAGTTCAGTCAGCCCTTTAGCTCAATCCAAGTATCTAACAAAAAAGACGCTTATGATTAAGCGTCTTTTTTTTGCATTAGTTATAGGATTGTTAGAATAATTAAATTAGACGGTTATCTTAAGTACCGATATCTTGCTTTATACTTTCTATATTTTTGCGCAACAGATATACGAAAAACAGCGTAATGAAGGGGTCATAAACACGATCTAGCCTCAAATCACCGTTGATGTATTCAATAGTGGCCAACGCAAACAAAGATAGTAGAATCAAAGAAAAGCATTGAGATATAGGGATCAAAAAATGTAGAAAAGATGTGCTGCTAGAGGACTTTATATGACGCATTTCAATGTGAGTGCTAAGCGCGAAGGTATAAAATGCTGCAAGCGCTAGCAAAAAGGTTCTTAGTTCAGCAAAATCAAAGCCGTCGTAATCATAAATATAAGCCGCAGGCGTGGCCAGTAGTAATAGCACGAACAAATAAAAACAAACTTGTAGCGAAGCGGGCGACATAAACTCTTTTTTTACTTTGTCCACGATCAACGACCTATACTGTAATGATAATTATTTGCGATAAGTATAGTTTATAGGTTATATAGAAACAATAGTTTGGCAATAAAAAGAAAACGTCGATCAAATCAAACTAACATATAACCGCGTTTCTTCAAATTATGCTCTATCAGTTATATATGTGTTATTCATCAAAATCTTTTATCTCACCATTCAAACTACTCAAAAACGCATCGCTTTGCGCGAGCAATTCATTTAAGCGCTCTTCATTGACTAGCCTTGTCATCTCCTCAGCGCTAAAAGGTTGCTCTTGACTGTAGTAACGCAGCTCCCTAGCGTCCTCATTGCCTAATGTTTGCAAATATTCATCCACACTGTCTGCACTGGAATCAGCAGCGCTAGAGTCTTTTTCAAATTTTTTATTGTTATTTTTCATCAAAACCACCTTATGCCGCTTGGGGTAATTAAGCTGTCTAAAGGCACATCCCACGGTTGACGCGCTAATTGTTCAACCACTTGAAAATCATAGCACCAGCCAATTTTTAACGGCCTTGAAGCCCCTGAACGATAGCTGTTACCAAGCGTTGTATCATAGAACCCGCCACCCATGCCCATACGGTTGCCGTTTAGGTCTACTGCCACCAGTGGACAAATAATCACGTCTAGTTCTGAGGCCCATAATAGAGCGCGGCTGTGGTTTTGCTTCATACCTAATTGATGAATGCGAGTGGGGACATTGACCAGTTTTGAATGATAAACAGGTACAAAGCGCAATCGTTTATCATCGCTGCCATTGCTAGCACGACCAAGTGATCCGACGACTGGTAAATAAGGTAAATAGCCTAAGCGTTGACACCAGTCTAATATTAGCTGAGTAGGTAGCTCACCAAATCCATCATAATAAAGCCCAATACGTGCATGTGTAGGCAATCGCTGCTGTAGTTTGGTCAAATGTAAGCTCGCAGACTGAGCAAGTTGTCTACGTTCGCCATCAGTTAACTGGCGACGTTGGCGAGTAAAGTGCCGTCTAGGCGGATTACTGATGACAGCTTCGGATGGTTCAGCATTTTTTGAATCCGAATTATTTGGATCAAGGTTGTTTGAATCAAAGTTATTTGGCTCAGGTCGTATTGGTTTAGGGTTCATGGTTTCAGAGTGCATAATTTTAGAGTGCATAGGTATCCCATCCAATGAAGTATTAGATTGATGATGACAGGCGTTTTTAGACATTCGTTTTTAGGCATCGCTCAAGGCTATTTGTGAATATTCAACACGCCCTAGTCATGCTATCATAACGCCACTTTACATCGTATTCTCCTTTATGTGCAGCAGCTGTTGCACTTTTTACGAAGCAGTCATAAAACAACAAACCATCAAAGAGGGTAGTTATGTCGACACAGAATCAGGCAACTCGTACCGAAAAAGACACCATGGGCAACGTAGAAGTCCCAGCTGATGCTTATTGGGGTGCGCAAACTCAGCGTAGTCGCGAAAACTTCAAAATCGGTGGCGAGACTTTGCCGCGTCCAATGATTGAAGCGATGGCACTGGTCAAAAAAGCCGCTGCGATTACCAATGCAAGCCTAGAGCGTATCGAAGGCGACAAGCGTGATCTTATCGTACAAGCCGCTGACGAAATCATCAATGGTGGTCTGGTCGATCAGTTCCCATTGGTTGTATGGCAGACAGGTTCTGGTACCCAGTCAAACATGAACATGAACGAAGTATTGGCCAACCGTGCTAACGAAATCGCTGGTTCTGAGCGTGGCAGCTATACGCCAATTCACCCAAATGACCATGTAAACCATGCACAGTCTACCAACGATAGCTTCCCAACGGCGATTCGTGTGGCTGCTGCGCGTCAAATCAACAGCTTGTTGATTCCAGCGGTAAAAGCACTACGCGATACGCTAGCGGCAAAAGCCAAAGAATTTGATAGCATTGTAAAAATCGGTCGTACGCATTTACAAGACGCGACGCCTTTGACCTTAGGCCAAGAGTTCAGCGGCTATGTCAGCCAACTTGACCATTCATTGACTCGTATCGACAACGCGCTACAAGGTCTATATGAATTGCCACTAGGCGGTACTGCGGTTGGTACTGGTCTAAATGCCCACCCTGATTATGCGGTAAAATCAGCTGAGCAACTAGCGACTTTGACTGGCTTGCCATTCGTTACGTCACCAAACAAATTTGAAGCATTAGCAGCTCGTGATGCAGAAGTATTTGCGTCAGGCGCACTAAAAACATTAGCGGGCAGCTTAAACAAAATCGCTAACGACGTACGTTGGTTGGCTTCAGGTCCTCGTTGTGGTCTTGGTGAGTTGACGATTCCTGAAAATGAGCCAGGTTCTTCTATCATGCCAGGCAAAGTAAACCCAACTCAGTCAGAAGCAATGACTATGGTTGTCGCTCAGGTCATGGGTAACGACACGACTATCAGCATGGCTGGCGCATCAGGTAACTTTGAGCTAAACGTGTATAAGCCAGTTATCGCGTTTAACTTGTTACAGTCTATCAAACTGCTTGGCGATGCTTGCAACAGCTTCAACGAAAACTGTGCCGTTGGTATCGAGCCAGTAAAAGACAAAATCGATGATTTCTTGCATAATTCATTGATGCTAGTGACGTCATTGAACCGTCATGTTGGTTATGAAAATGCCGCAAAAATCGCTAAGACGGCTTATAAAGAAAACAAAACTTTGAAGCAAGTGGCGGTTGAGCTAGAGCTATTAACTGAAGCTCAGTTTGATGAGTGGGTCATTCCTGCTGATATGGTACATCCTAAGTAAGCTATCTAATAGTTTTTTAAAATAGTAAAAAGACCTTGTCATGGAATGTGGCAAGGTCTTTTCGCGTCAGAATATATATATTTTTGATTTTGTAGATATTGAAAAAATTACTATGGTACTGGAATTGAAATATTTATCTGCCAGACAAAACCAACCCAAATAGAAATAAAGATCAAAAAGCAAGTTAAACTGAGTGGTTTACAAAGGCCCGAAAACCATAACTTATCAGAGATTATGACGTTCTCGTATCTTTTTTTATTCTCTAGTAGCAAAGAATAGCGCTGAATTTGCAGCTTGCGAACCAAATCTTTTTCGTGCTTTACATCCGTGTATAGGTAAATAGCGCCAAGTACAATCCCAAGTGCGTTTGCTGATATAGCAATTTTAAGTAAAACCAATTGTTCTATTGATAGTAATGACATTTTAGATATTTGCGTGACGATCACCGAAAATACACCAGCTGCTATAGCGACAATCCACTTCATCCATTCGTAGTCTTTTTCTTTTACTAGACTATTCCGTCTAGCCATATCTCTTTCAAGCTCGTCAAGATGAGGTTTCAACTGTTGATAATGACTATAAAACTCAGTACTCGGATCATTTTCCATCATATGGTTGAACCGATTTTCTAAACTCTTTAGTTCTTTCTGACTCACGATAATTTACTACCTTGAATATGATGTATTTAATAGTATACATTTAAAGAGATCGAGTTCTCATTTTTCTTGCCACGCATCCATTTCAATAATTATGCAATTTATCGGCATGTTGTGTTTGCACTACATCTAAAATCATTCAATAAAAAGACCTTACCACATCACGCGGTAAGGTCTTTTTCATATCAAATTTATAAGCTTTATTAAAACTTATAGAGCAAACCAAGCGTCGTCGCTGCTTCAGTACGTGAGTCGACCATTGGGCTATCGTACTGCTCATTCGGTACATAGCTCACGCTTTGATTGGCAAACCCTGCCCAGCGCTCATTAAAGTCATAGTTAGCACTGATGTTGATATACGGATTCAAGCTTGAGTTAGATTTATACGCATCAACGCCTGTCTCTGCTGACTCTTTTTCACTGACGCCATAGTAGTATTCATTATAGTCAGCATCATGATACTCAAAGCCGATGCTTGGATAGACCGTCAGCTTGTTTCTCGTGATCTTGGCAAGGTAAGTTAAGCGACCAGTATTACCGCCACTTTCGTCCAACACATCGGTCGCAAACTGACCACGAAACGCACCGATAGGCGTGCGACGCTGGTAGCTTATACCTGCTTCTGCGGATAGTTTGCGCTCATCGAGACCTTGCAGGGCACCATTAGCATCATCAGGATCAAACGAATTCCCTGCGAGCTGCGCGTAAGCAGAGAGCTGATTGACACCATCATTGATCAAGTACGCACCCGCTTGAGCACCGCGCGCATAGATCCTATTATTGTCATAAAACACGCCCGGTAACACACGCACTTCAGTGCTGTCTTCGAGATCATAGGCGGATTTGACCGCCATGACATTGACCCCAACGCTAAGCTCAGCATCTTTGTCAGTCGGCAAGTTGTCATTAAAAAGTGCGGCGTTAGACAGGCTAGCCACACTAAATAGTGCAGTAGCGGTAAACGCGCTAAACATAGTGCGTGTAGAGATATTAGGTAGCGCTGCAAGTTTTAACATAATTGGATCTCGTAAGTGAGTATAAATAACTGAGTGGTGCGAGTAAGCAAAACGTGTTCAAAAGAGTAAGCAATAAAAGGAATCAGTGATGTTGGTCAGTATGCTGTTTTTGGGAGCTATATAGCAATGATAGATAAGTATGAGCATTTACTCAATGGCTTTTAGTACTTGTAGTAATTGCTGGTGAATATCTTGCCACCACCAGACAAAACCAATGCTAATAAGTAGCATCGCAAGCCATGGTAATAGCTGCCAAATAACGGAAGGTTTTTTAAGTGCTTCGGGTTCAATACTATTATGAACAGTGCCATTGTTTAACGGTGAATTGATAGTATTAACGCTATCGGCATATATGTCTGATGTATTCGTTTCATTGTTTGCAACCGCAGTATCTTGCTCAGTTGAATTGGCAGCAAAGTGAGGTGATTGATCGAGAGGAGTAGCATCATAACGGCTTTGGTTATCGTGTTGGTCTTTATACTGTCCACTATAATGACTGTTATATGATGGGGTGTCGTGAGCGCTGTATGAATAGTTGGTTTGATAAGGCTGGAGACGCTGCGCTTGCTCAGATGCGACATTTTGCATAGCGACCGCGAGACGCTGACGGTAACCAATCGCAAAAGCTAAGGCAATAACAAGCCCTGTGATCGCGCCGCCGATATGACCAGCATTATCGATACCCGGTACGGCAAACCCATAGACGAGGTTGATGCCCATAATAAATATCAGGCTTTTGAGGTTAAGCACCATGCCATTGACCGATATTTTAAACAGGGCAGCGATCAGTAACGCCGCACCGATACCCATGATACCACCAGAAGCTCCCGCTGATAGGCCGGGCTGTCCTGTTCCTTCTATGATACTTTGCCATGTGACATAGTTATTGAGCAAGTTGCCACCGATGGCTGCCAACAAAAACAATGCCAAAAACTTGGCTGAGCCAAACATCGGCTCGGCAATCTGCCCAAAAAAATACATGGCAAAGCCATTAAATAGTAGATGCATGAGACCAATGTGCAAAAACGCACTACTGGCCAAGCGCCATGGGTCATCCATCATCGTTAAGGGTAAGGCGTTGGCACCCCATTTAACTAACGCTTCAGTTGACGGGTTATTGGCATCGACGCCAGTGACTATCTGCATGACAAATAGCCCAATAAAGCAGGCTAATAGCAGGGTAGTGACGGGCGCTGTTTTTAATAATTGTTGAATGGTCATAAAGGCTAACTGTCATCAAAATGTTATAGAGACAGTATAAAGGGTATGAGCAAATTATGTTATGTATAGCCAGTTTTAAACGTTGATTGTTCTACAATCAGCCGCTCTAAAAACGACCCACTTTGAGGTTTTCATACGTGCCTTTTACCAAGATATTATCCGTGACAGTATTGATATCGGTATGACCACAGAATGCCATAGATATATCACACTCTTTATAGATAATCTCAAGCGCGCGGCGCACCCCGTCTTCACCATACGCTCCCAATCCGTAGAGAAAAGCGCGACCGATCATCGTGCCTTTTGCGCCTAATGCGATAGCCTTTAGTACATCTTGACCAGAGCGAACGCCACTGTCTAGCCATACCTCGATATCGCTGTTTTCGGCTTGTACTGCCTGTACGATGTCAGAGAGGGCAGAGATAGAAGATAACGCGCCATCCAATTGACGACCGCCATGGTTTGAGACGACTAGGGCATCCGCGCCACTGCGAGCCGCCATAATAGCATCTTCAGGCTCCATGATACCTTTTATGATAAGTTTACCGCCCCACATGTCTTTGATACGCGCCACATCGTCCCAGCTCAGACGCGGATCGAATTGCTCTGCCGTCCAAGCAGAGAGTGATGACAGATCCTCAACATTTTGTGCATGACCGACGATATTACCAAACGTGCGACGTTTGGTGCCCAGCATATTCATACACCATTGCGGCTTGGTCATGAGGTTGATCATATTGCTTAGTGTTGGCTTAGGCGGTGCGGATAGACCATTTTTGATATCTTTGTGACGTTGTCCAAGCACTTGTAAGTCGGCGGTCAAGATAAGTGCTGAGCAATTGGCCTCTTTGGCACGGCGAATCAGATTGGCCATAAAGTCTTGATCGCGCATCACGTACAGCTGAAACCAAAACGGCTTACTAGTATGAGTGGCGACATCTTCGATAGAGCAAATGCTCATGGTCGATAGTGAAAAGGGCACGCCGAATTTTTCAGCGGCGCGTGCGGCATGTATCTCACCATCTGCCCACATCATGCCGGTAAACCCCGTTGGGGCGATGGCTACAGGCATCTTGACTGGCTCACCGATCATACTCGTTGCCAGACTGCGGTTATCCATATCGACCAATACTCGCTGGCGCAGCTTGATACGGTCAAAGTCAGTCTCGTTATTACGATAGGTGGTCTCAGTCCACGAGCCTGAATCGACATAGTCATAGAACATACGCGGCACTTTACGCTCAGCAACGCGGCGCAGATCTTCGATTTCGGTGATTTTAGTTAAGTCTTTCATAGGTTTATCTCTTATTGCTGTTATGTTTTAACTAGAAGGCAACCTTAACCTAACGCTACTAGATCTAGTTTAATAGCGTCAGCTTGCCTGATTATCGTCCATTCAGTTTTCTACGGGAAAATTTGCCACAAAAAGACATCAGTCCAAAGAATGTTATGGGCCAGAGAACGGCTAAAGCCCACCACCATATTTGACCGAAGATGATAGCCATACCGATCAAACCTGCTTGCACGACATAATAAATCATCGCTAGCAGTGTTTTGCGAATCACATAGCCTTCTTTATCCACCAAGCCGACTACTGCGCAAGCAGCTACCACATTATGCACCGAAATCATGTTACCAGCCGCACCACCCACAGCTTGCAAGGCTATTACTTGTGCTGCAAGGTCGCTATTGAGTCCGATCTGATTGGCTGTTGACCATTGAAAATATGAAAACATCATATTGCTAATAGTATTTGAACCGGCGATGAAAGCACCCATTGCCCCAATCCATGGAGACACTAGCGGCCACGCATTTTGAAAAGCATCGGCAGCACTTTCAGCCAGTAATATTGGCATAGCCGGTAGCGCAGTAGCGACTTCAGCGGCTGAGCCTGAATTAATGAATACTTGTACCATAGGCACCGAGAATAGCAAAGCTGGTGCGGCAGCAACCATGGTCTTTGCCGAGTTACTCCAACTGCGCTTTACCGCTTGGCTATTCATTTTGAACAGTAAAATACATAATAAAGAAGTAATAATTAGAATGCTACCAGGAGAATAGGCGAGCTGTATCTTACTAGAGATTGTTGTACCAAAAAGATTAGTAAGGCTAATGGTTGTTAAATCCCCTACCAGAAAAGCTTTGAGTGGTGCAATCACTCGAGTTATGACCAATAAGGCAATCACAATGAAATAGGGCGAAAATGCACGAATTAAAGAGAACTTTGGGGTTGCTGAATCATCATATTTTACCTCGTCTAAAGTACCCAGCCAGTCTTTGTCCCATTTTGCGCGAGGGGCAAAATCAAAAGTATCTTTAGGCATCAAAAAACCACGCTTAGCAGCGGGAAGTACAATTAACAACCCAATGAAACCGCCAATGAGTGAAGGGAACTCAGGCCCTAGAAATTTAGCAACCAAAAAATAAGGAATAGTAAAGCAAAGACCTGCAAAAATGGCAAATGGCCATACTTTAAGCCCTTCTATGAAGGAGCGTTTTTCACCAAAGAACCTTGTCAAAAAAGCACTTAAAATTAAAGGTATCAAAAACCCAATAAGCGCATGTACAAGGCCTACGTTAGCTGTAATCTGTAATAAATAATTTTCGGCAGTAGTAGGGGCAATGGACTGTGCTAAATCTTGTTTATCAGTAATACCAGACCAAACGCCAAGTAGTAGAGGCGTACCAACTGCACCGAATGATACGGGTGTAGATTGAATGATAAGAATAACCATGACCGATGCCATCGCTGGAAAGCCTAAAGCCAACAACAGCGGAGCACCCACTGCAGATGGTGTTCCGAATCCTGATGAACCTTCTACTAAAGAGCAGAACAACCATGCCACAATGATCGCTTGGACGCGCCTATCAGGTGAAATATCCATAAAGCCCTTACGTATGGCGACAAGAGCGCCGCTTTCTTTCAGCGTATTCAGCAGTAAAATAGCTGCGAATACAATGAATAAAATAGTAAGTGCCACAATAATCCCATTAACAGTAGCAGCCGCTACCTGAGCACCACTAGCGTGCCAAATGAAAAAGGCTAGCAGAGCTGTCACCAAATAGGCAATACTCATAGCTATCTTAGCTGGCAGGCGCATAACTATGAGTAGTATGAATACAACGAGAATTGGCGCTAAGGCTAAGAAAGTGTACATAATTAACAGTCCTTATTGTTATTAACAGTCCTTATTGTTGTGTATACCAGCTTATTTTTTACTGGTTTTAAAGTCATACTAAGTTATTACTATAGTCGATACACTCTAAAAATGTCATAGCGCTACTGGGATGAATTTTGCGCAGCCTCTGGGAACGCAGCACGCAAGTAAAATTTATACCAGTAGCGCGTTTAAATCTATAACAGTTTTACATTCAGCTAACTATATTTATTAAGGCGTGTTAAACACGCCCTAATAGTTGCTCTTAGGTGCTTTCGCTGAGAATTGTATGTATATGATTTAACAGAGTGCAAGATTAGAGAGTTGAGATTATTGATCAGTAAATCATTAGCATTAGTATAATCAATTTACCAAACAAAATATAAAAGTAGTCTAGCAAATATTGAAATACCATACTAGCTAAAATTAGCGGTAGATATTCTAATATAAGAAATTTAAAAGCTCTATAACATCAAAACAAAGTGCCGTTAGTTGTGAGCTAACAGTTGCTGTAAATCCATGACTGAAAATGGATAGTCTAATCGTTTTGATGGAGTCAAAATCACAGGGATAGACGTGGCAAAATCCATCATAAGCGCCTCATCAAATTCTGCAATATCGACATTTTGGTAAGTGATTGGCTGTACCGACTGAAACTGTGCAAGTATTTGCTCAGCGATATCACACAAATGACAACCAGAGGTCCCTAGTAGCCACCATTGAGGATTATCTTCAGTGACACTAAGGTGTGGACTTGCGGCGATAACACGCGCTCGTAATACTTCTATACTATTATTATGCATGGTGAGATCTCTGAGCTTAAAGTATGCCAAAAAATGCTGACTATTAGGCTATTTTGATAAAAAGTAAAAAATAGTTGGTTTATTATTACATCATAAAGAAGTGGGGTAAATAATGACAGCGATTGTGAGATTAGGTAAGATGACCTGCTATTGATCATTATTAATGACGAATGCTCAGCAGTTAATGATTGGCTATAAATGGCCCGTTTACAATCATTGATTCTTAGTTGATGTCTCATAGTCATTAATAGAGTATCTATCTTATCTTATTACTTTTTTAACCACTCGGATATCGCGCATGGCAAGTTTTGGCACATTTATCAAACGTCTGTTATTGGCAATTATGCTATTGGTTGTCGCATTCCATATATTGGTCGTCGGGCTATTATTAATTTGGAAAACGCAGCCAATTAACAACAGTATGTTTATGTTGACGCATCGACTAACGGGCGGTACGGTCACTCAGACATGGGCTGAATATGATGCGATTGCCAAATCTGCCAAGCAAGCAGCGATTGTGAGTGAAGACTCGACGTTTAGTCAGCACAGCGGTTTTGACTTTAAAGGTATCAAAGCGGCGCAAAAGAAAAATGAAGAGACAGGCAAAATGTCTGCTGGCGGCTCAACGATTACTCAGCAATTGGCAAAGAACTTGTTCCTCACCTCGCATCGCTCTTATGTGCGTAAAGCGGAAGAGGCTGTCATCACTGTGATGATTGAGACCTTGTGGGACAAGCAGCGCATTATGACTGCTTACCTAAATGTGGCGGAGTTTGGCAATGGTATCTATGGTATCGACGCGGCAGCGCATCATTATTTCGATAAGTCTGCGGCCAATCTAAACCGAGATGAGTCAGCACTTCTGATTGCGATGCTTACCAATCCAAAGTACTACGAAGACAATCAAGGTGATAAGCGTTTGCGTAACAAGCAACGTATTATCAAAAAACGCATGAAAAATGCTGTATTACCGCAAGCAGCTTCGTAAATATAAATCATTAGGGCTAGGTTAGGTTATATGATCGAATGTTGTAGGCTCGGCTATTTCGAATAAAACTAGGACATGCCCTAGAAAAGACAGAACGATAAAAGATGATGGCGTATCGATAACGCAAAAGGAGTAGTGACGTGGTAGAGATGACTAGTAATCAGTGCAGTAGTGATGTTAACGATATGATTGACGTTAATAATGTTGAAGACGGCGCTAATGACAATGTTAATAAAGACATCAATATAGATAATAGCCCAAATAATTTAGCAGAAATCGAATGGCAACGCTCAGAAGATGGCAGCTATTCACCGAGCAGTTATATCAATCGTGATTTGTCTTTATTACAGTTTCATCTGCGAGTATTGGCGCAGGCATCTAGTTCGCGTCACCCACTGCTTGAACGCTTATTTTTCTTGATTATTTTTTCATCCAATCTCGATGAGTTTTTTGAGATTCGTGTCGCTGGCATCATGCAAAAGCTTAACATCGGTGATGTATCGACCAGTGCTCATGGCATGCGTCCTAGCGAAGTGCTAAACGAGATATCTATTATCACTCATGCCGCAATCAGTGAGCAGTACCGTATTCTCAATGAGGACATCTTGCCAGCGCTTGCGCTTGAGGATATTCGCTATCTCAAACGTGATGAGCTAAACGCTGAGCAGTCTGCATGGATGAAGCGCTATTTTACGGAGCAAGTCGTACCTGTATTGACACCGATTAGTATTGATCCTGCGCATCCGTTCCCGCGTCTTGTAAATAAAAGCTTAAACTTTATCGCCACATTGGAAGGAAAAGACGCCTTTGGACGCGATATCAACTTAGCGATTGTGCCTGCGCCGCGTAGTCTTCCACGCGTAATTCGCTTGCCAGATGAGCTGACGGGTGGCAAAGAGCATCATGTGATGCTATCCGCTATCATTCATGAGCATATCGGTGAGCTATTCCCTGGCATGAGTGTGACAGGCTGTCACCAATTTAGGCTGACACGTAATGCTGATTTAGATTTGGCCGATGATGTCGAAGATATTGCCAAAGCACTAGAAGGAGAGCTCGAAAACCGCCGCTTCGGTGATAAGGTGCGTCTTGAAGTAACAACCGATTGCCCAACGCACATCAGTGAGTATTTGCTCAATGAGTTTGAGTTGCATGACAATCAGCTATACCGTGTCAATGGCCCCGTCAACCTAACGCGTTTGCTGTTTGACTTTAATATTCCTGCACTACGCTATCAGCCATTTACTCATGTCGTGCCAAAGGCATTTCGCCGAGAAATGGATAAGTCAGATAAATCGACCAGTATGTTCGCCGCCATGCGTAAAAGTGATGTGTTGGTTCATCATCCTTTTCATGCCTTTTCTCCGATTATCAATTTACTTTGGCAAGCGGCCAGCGATCCCAAAGTATTGGCGATTAAACAAACGCTATATCGTTCAGGCACCAATTCAGAAATCGTCAAGGCACTTGCAGCTGCCGCTCGTAATGGTAAAGAAGTCACGGCTGTTATTGAGCTGCGTGCGCGTTTTGATGAAGCGTCTAATATTGCAGTTGCTAACTATCTACAAGAAGCAGGCGCGGTCGTGGTCTACGGTATCGTCGGTTATAAAACTCATGCAAAGCTCATGCTAATCGTACGCCGCGAGGACGACCGAATCCGCCGTTATGTCCATTTGGGTACGGGTAACTATCACGCGGCCAATGCGAAAGTCTACACAGATTATGGTCTGTTTAGCGCTGATCCTGATATCTCAGAAGACGTTCATAAAATATTCCAAGAGTTAACCGGCATGGGTAAGCCTGCCAACCTCAAAAAACTGCTACATGCACCGTTTACTTTGCATGAGAAATTGATGAGCTTTATCGATGATGAAATCGCTCATGCCAAAGCGGGCACACGTGCTCATATCGTTATTAAGGCCAATGCGCTCACTGAGCGCCGCCTCATTGATAAGTTATATGATGCCTCGCAGGCAGGCGTTAAGATTGAATTAATTCTGCGGTCTATGTGTTGTCTACGTCCACAAGTAAAAGGGCTGTCTGAAAACATCACTGTGCGCTCTGTTATCGGACGGTTTTTAGAGCATACGCGCGTTTATTATTTCTATAATAATGGCGATGAGCGTTTATACTGCGGTAGTGCAGACTGGATGGATCGTAACCTGTTCCATCGCGTAGAAGTGGCGTTCCCGATTGAGAACAAAAAGCTGTTTAAACAGATTTATCAAGATGGCTTGATTAACTACTTACGGGATAATACGCAAGCGTGGACACTTGATGGCACTGGCGTTTGGCAGCAGCTACAGCCAGCAGCAGGTGAGGAGCCACATGTCGCACAAGAGCATTTACTAAAAAAGATTAATCATGTCGAAGAGTCTAGCTAATTCGTAAAAGCACCTTTAGGCGATAATCAGCTGTTCAATTATCTATCTGACCAAGCACTGGTAAATACTGGTGCTTGGTTTTTTTTGCTCACCAATTGCAAAAGTTACAAACTGACTTGCAACCTCACAATTATTCACATATTGATACGGCAGTACACTGGTGCATTACCCAAGGTCATACCTATAATTAATATCAATTCTGACGCTACTTGATAAGTATTGGTTACTCATTTGGGCGTTGGTGCAATCTCGAAACGTATATCGATTTAATGTTTTAAAACCATGTAATCAAATCATGATAATAGGAAATAAACCATGAGTACTACTAATGATGACAATTCAGATATAAAACAAGCTGCAGAACAGGTAAATGGTCAGGAAGTTGAGAAAAACTTAGCAGAGAATAAAAAAGTCGACGCCCCTGAATCATTAAGTGAAGAAGAGCAAACGCCTTTTATTGATGATGATCTACGTACTGATAAGTAATCTATAACATCGAACATCGTCCTAATAATTAATAATAAAGCGAGGGATACGCCATGACTATGCAAGAACCAGTAACACCAGTAGCAACGGAAACAGAAGAAAAAGTAATCGTGGATGACCCTGCTGCTAATGAGTTAGAAAACCCTAAAGATAGCTACGCAGGGCGCAAGCACAAGCCTGAAATTGATGGCCCTGAGCAAGACTCGCAAGAGACTGACGAAGTTTATGCTGATCCACGTAAAGAAGAAAATCTTCCAGCAGGTGGCAAGAATGCAGCAGAATTAAGTGCCTACGACTTGAGCCAAAAAGGTAATGAGTAAAGGAGTATAGCTAACAGCGGGCTAACCAAATCGACAAAATTATAAATATAAAAAGAGGATATGATAATGCAAGCCAAAGACTCAGCAATAGACAAGACAAAGGTACTAGGATCTGATGATCATAGTGCAATTGAAAGAAATACTACTGAGAACAAAGGAACTGATACTTTTGATGAGTCTGTTGTCGACTCAGAACATGTAAATGATAATGACAATCCAGCGCGTCAACCAGATCGCCGTGATCAAGAGGGAAGTACCGCGTTTGATGACAATATCAATGAAGATACTGTCGGTAGTGCAGCACCCAAGAGTGAGGGTATTAATGATTTAAATCGTTATGCCAATATTGATAACGCACAAACCCGTATCTTAAATCCTGATGAGAAAGACTAAATGGGTTTAAATCTCAAAAGATATATAGTGTTTCTTGGGTTAGACGAGTAATTATCATAGTAGGGAGTACCAATGAATAACTCACATAACGAAAGCGTCAATAACGATCATAATTTGAAAGATGCAGATGACAATAATGGTATTGTTCCTGATGATGCATTACAGAAAGCAAATCCAGCCGCAGCAGAAAAGGCTACAGAAGATCATGATCCGCATAATGTCGCTAAGAGTAACAAACAGTATGACAGTCCATTGATGGAAGATGACAAGTAAAAATTAACTATATCAATAGCTATTAGTATTTGTACATAACTAGGCATTTGTATATAGATAAAAAGGCACTGTGTTTGGTAAGAGTATATAACTCGTATCAAACACAGTGCCTTTTTTGCTTCCTACATTTTTACTTTCTACATTATATAGGTAATAGGTAATAGGTAATAGGTAATATGTTTAGGTAAGGCATGGGCTTTAAGCAGGTGTGCCACTATGAAAACGCAGCTCAGCATCTGGGCTACTGATTAATTCAGATTCTACTTCTTTAAAGAACGCGACTCGCTCGTCTATATTCTCATCTGACAGTGTTTGAGCAAGCGCAAGATAATCTTCGAAATGACGACTCTCTGACTTGAGTAGATAACGATAATACTTCGCTAAGCGTTCATCATCGATGACTTCGGCCAACGCTGCAAAACGCTCACAAGAGCGCGCCTCAATAAATGCCCCAATTATTAATACATCAACCATCGCTGCTGGCTCGTAAGTGCGTTTGTGCTTCAATATACCCTTAGCATAGCGTCCAGCACTTAGATATTTCCATTCCTGCCCACGCTCATTCATGATGCCCAATACTTGCTCGTAGTGCAGCATCTCTTCACGTATTAGCTGTGCGAGTTTACGTTGCAAGTCATACGAGAATTCATAACGAAATATCAAATTCATCGCAGTACCAGCGGCCTTTTTTTCGCAGTTAGCATGGTCTTGAATAATCATAGGTAGATTTTCAATCGCAGCATCTACCCAAGATTGCGTGGTTCGAGCACCCAAGAAGTTATAAACAGGAGATAAGTCTACCTTTATAGGAGTGCGCAGATGCGTAATATCGATGCTATCTTCTTCAGGCAGCTCTTCTTCGATTAGATCTGTTCCGGCACTACTATTTACAGTTTGAGAGATATTTTCTTCGATAGGTTTTTTCTCGATACTATCGCTATATATAGTATTTGCTGTTGATTGTAATGTCGTGAAGTCTTGTTGATTGATAGTCATAGTCTAAGAAAGCTTTATTTATGAATGGTGATACGAGTAATTATATCGTTAGTCTGACCTAGATACGATGCTAAATAACAGACAGTCATCAATAGCTGTTTATTAATAGATAACGGTTAAGCATAATTAAAGGTATCAATGATTACTTACTGTTTATATTAACGTTGCTGCATCTAATTTCTAGATGATGACTATAGCTTCTAGAGTAGGCCACTTATACATTATCATTATTAAACAGCCTAAGTATTTACTTAGTGAATGATGTTTCCTTGTTAATTTTATTATTTGATAGTAGGATGAGATTTTGCTATTTAAGCATTTCGTCTTACTTTTATGATTCGCTCCTAGTAAAGAGTAAGTCTAATATTAATAGGTCATCTTTTATTAGAACATAAAAATTGTAGATATATCTTCTCAGAAAAATTAGAGAATCAAAGATTCCATAACGAATGAAATATGAACTTTTAAACCTCACAAGATTAAAAAATCTTAAACAGTTACTGTCACAACTCAGTATTAGTACCCCTCACGAACAGATAAGGATAACAATATGAGCCAGTCTTCTAACACCAATCGTATTCAAAAAGGCAGTCTTGCCATCGATCAGCAGTTATATGACTTTATTGAAAACGAAGTATTACCGAAAGTCGGTGTGGATTCAGACGATTATTGGTCAGGTTTCGAAAAGGTTATTAAAGAGTTTACCCCGCGCAATAAAGCACTATTGGAAACTCGTGACAAGATTCAAGCACAGATTGACCAATGGCATCTAGATAATCCTGCAAAAGATGGCGAAATCGACTATCCAGCTTATAAGACATTTTTACAAGAAATTGGTTATTTGCTACCTGAAGGCGAAGCATTTACGGTTGATACCAAAAACGTCGATGACGAAATCGCGCACATCGCAGGGCCGCAGCTAGTCGTACCAGTTCGTAATGCTCGTTATGCGCTTAATGCGACCAACGCACGTTGGGGTAGCTTATACGATGCTTTGTATGGTACCGATGTTATCAGCAGTGACAATGGTCAAGAAGCGGGTGGTAGCTATAATCCTACTCGCGGTGCTGCTGTTGTCGCGTATGCTAAAGCGTTCTTAGATGAACACTTCACACTAGTATCAGGCTCTTACAATGATGTGACTGGTTTTAAAGTAGTCGATGGCAAGCTAGAAGTCGTACAAGGTGATAGCAGTACTGAGCTAAAAGATACGGCTAAGTTTGTCGGTTTTGTTGGTGACGCTGAAGCTCCTACAGGTGTGCTGTTAAAGAACAACGGCTTGCATGCTGAGATTCAAATCGATAGCAACCATCCAGTGGGCAAAGACGATCCAGCAAACATCAAGGACGTACTGCTTGAATCGGCTATGACAGCCATTCAGGATTGTGAAGACTCAGTCGCTGCGGTAGATGCAGAAGAAAAAGTCGAAGTCTATCGTAATTGGCTTGGCTTGATGAATAGCGACCTACAGGAAACCTTTGAAAAGGGTGGCAAAACGCGTACGCGTAAGCAAAATCCAGATCGTGAATATAATACGCCAGATGGTGGTAAGCTGATCTTGCCAGGTCGTTCACTATTATTAATCCGTAACGTCGGTCATTTAATGCAGAATCCTGCTATTTTGGTTGATTTAGGCAATGGTCAAGAGCAAATATTTGAAGGCTTAATGGATGGCTTAATCACGCCACTATTATCACTTAATGATATCAAAGGCAAAAACGAGCTATCAAACTCACGTCAAGGCTCAATGTATATTGTGAAGCCAAAAATGCATGGCCCTGAAGAAGTTAAAATGGCCAATGACTTATTTAATGCGTCAGAGGACTTGCTAGGTCTAGAGCGCAATACGCTCAAAATCGGTATCATGGATGAAGAGCGCCGTATGACGGTCAACTTAAAAGAAGCAATCCGCCAAGCCAAAGAGCGCGTTATATTCATTAACACAGGTTTCTTAGATCGTACTGGTGATGAGATGCATACCAGCATGAATGCAGGTCCATTTGTACCAAAAGGCGAGATGAAATCGCAAGCATGGCAGCCTGCTTACGAGCAGTGGAACGTCGATATCGGCCTAGAGACAGGCCTACAAGGTCGTGCGCAAATAGGTAAGGGTATGTGGGCCAAGCCTGATGAAATGAAAGAGATGATGGATACTAAGGCCGCTCATCCTAAGTCTGGTGCTAGCACTGCGTGGGTACCATCACCAACGGGCGCTACCTTGCATAGCATACACTATCATCAAGTAAGCGTAGCCGATGTACAAGACACGCTAAAATCACGCGAGCGTGCTAGCTTGGATGACATCTTGACCATTCCATTGGCAAAAAATACCAATTGGACAGAAGAAGAGAAGCAGCAAGAGCTTGAAAATAATGCTCAAGGTATCTTGGGTTATGTCGTACGCTGGGTAAATCAAGGCGTTGGTTGCTCCAAGGTGCCTGATATCAACGATGTAGGTCTCATGGAAGATCGTGCTACTTTGCGTATCTCAAGCCAACATATTGCCAACTGGTTGCATCATGGCGTGGTTAGTGAGCAGCAAGTGATGGATACGATGAAACGCATGGCCAAGGTCGTTGATGAGCAAAATGCAGGCGATGATGACTATCAATCAATGGCAGATAACTTTGATAGCTCTTATGCATTCAAAGCCGCCTGTGATCTAGTATTCAAAGGACGCGCGCAGCCTAGTGGTTATACTGAACCATTGTTGCATCAAGCACGTTTGGATCTTAAAGCCAACGCTTAGAACAATAGACTAAATATGACAGGTATTTGAGCATACTTGATGAGCAAGTATGCCAGTCAGTCTTGCTTATTTGTAACTGATAAATTTGCTCAAATGGATTATTAACTTCTTAATTAGCGCTATTTATTTTTTAGTAAATAGCGCTTTATTTTGGACTATTTTTCGATGTTTATTATAAAAATTTAAGAATATTAGTAATCATATTAACCAATATTATTTGTATCTAATTGAGTAAGTGGAAGTTTTTTAACAATCGTTCAAGTAAAATAAAGTATCTGTTATTTGATAATAGATGTATCGAAAAGGCAAAAAAATATGTTGCAAATTATGTCAAAGTTGTTATGCTTGTACTCGAAGTATGAGTTTGGTAACGGATGTTACGCACGGAGCAATAAAGACCAAACGTTACATGGCAGTTGCGTTGTTTAATCCCAGTCATGTGTGTCATGGTTTTTTACCTTACTGTAATAGAAATTCGCCACACTTGTTTCTGACTAATCTCGGTAGCCAGTTACACATTATATCTTTGAGGATTTGTGACGATACCATTATGGGCGCCAGCTAATCACAGCTTGCTCATTACTACAATTGTAAAGTGGAGATACCCCCATGAAAAAACTACTTTTAGCGACAGCAATCGCCGCCCTATCTGTATCTGCAGCACAGGCAGCACCTACCGTTTATGGTAAAGTATTCGTTACTACTGATTACGTTAATGCTGAAATTGATGGTCAGAATATGGATAATAATAACAGAATTAATGAAGACAACGGTTCATTACAAGTTAATTCTAAGCTTTCACGTTTAGGCTTCAGAGGCTCTGAAGCGATAACGGCCAACACTGACGTAATTTACCAATTAGAGTACGGCGTTCAAGTTGATGATAGTGGTAGCGATAACATTGGCTTCAAAAGTCGTGATACTTATTTAGGTTTAAAAAATAAAGACTTCGGTGAATTCCGCTTTGGTCGTAACTACACAGTCATTGACTATATCAATAACGTATCAGTTAATGAAGGTTATTGGGATAATCTTGGCTCTAGTACTCTGAACAACAACGACAGCTTTGCTAATATTTTGACCCCGACCGTTGGTAACCGTATCAATAATTCAATCGTTTGGAAAGCGCCTAAATACAATGACCTACCATTAGCGCTTGCGCTGATGTATGGTGCTGATGAAGACTTTATATCTGAGAGTGATCGTGACGCAGGCTATGGTGCCTCATTGATGTTTGATCCAGGTACAGGCATTACCGCTGGTATTGCTTATGAGCAAGACATGAGTGTTAGTGGTGATATTATCCGTGGCAGTGCTAGCGTCGATTTAGGTAAATATATCGCAGCTCCTGTAAAGTTAGGCGTTCTATATCAAGAAGCTGACTATGCCGGTACTACTACTGCAACAGAGGACGGTTTAGTGGTGAGTGCTGAAATGGGTCTTTCGAATTTTGCCCGTCCAGCCTCTGTTTATATTCAGTATGACAAAACCGACAATATCAGTGGTCTTGAGAATAATGACTCAAATCAAGTCGTTGTAGGTGGCAAATATGCGTTTAAAAATAATATGATCGCTCATGCCTATGCTGGTCTAAATTCAGCGGAATTAAACAATGGTCGTTTTGGTTCGAGAGACGAAGACGGCAAGGTTAATGAAATCGACTTACGTGGTGATATTGATGTACTCGCTATCGGTGGCGGTCTAGAATACTTATTCTAATCTAAACATTAGAAACGTATTATAAAAAACTCATCCTTCGGGGTGGGTTTTTTTGTTTTGTAATCAATACTGTGTCTTGAACAACAGCGTGTCTTAAATAACAGAATCCGTAAAATTAATAATAACATTTGTGTAAACTTTGGTTTTTTCATCTTACTGTAATATTTGCTTGGTAAAGTTATGTCTAAGCAGTTCTTATGGCTCGCTATATATATGGTTTCGAAGGTATAGGACCTTGCCATTATATATCTAATGATCTTAGACCATTTATCACTCAAATCGTAAAGTGGAGATATCCTTTGAAAAAATTACTTTTAGCCACAGCCGTCGCTGCACTTTCAGTTTCTGCTGCCCATGCTGCGCCAACTGTATATGGTAAAGCATTTTTAACCTTAGATTATGTTAGTACAGACTACGATGCAGCTAACAAGACAGATGAAGATACATTTAAACTTAACTCTAATCAATCACGTATCGGTTTTAAAGGTGAAGATGATCTTACTGATACCACTAAATTAGTCTATCAATTGGAATATGGTATTGATGTTGATGACGATAGCCAACAGTTTAGATCACGTAATACTTATGTAGGCTTAGCCCACAACACTTTAGGTACTGTACTAGCGGGACGCCATGATACCCCATTGAAACTTGCACAAAACAAAGTTGACGTGTTTAATGATAGCTTATTTGATATTAAAAATGCGGGTGTTTCAGGTGAATACCGTGCTAACAATATGGTGGCCTATCAATCACCTGTTATTGTCGGTATGCCAGTGAGTTTTATGGCAGCTACCGCATTATCAGAAACTGATGCCGACGGTGATATTCTCGTTTCCGCAGCATCTGGTGCGAAGCCTGCAGTCTATCGTGATAGAAAAGTAAAAGATAACGGTTATTCTGCTTTATTAGCCTATGACAAAAATGGTGTTTATCTAGCCGGTGCTTATGACAAAGACATGGGTGCTAACAATGTAAATACTGGCGTGATTGATAATACGTGGCGTTTGGTTGCTGGTTTAGATATGGGCAAAATGAATATGGTTTCGGGCTTAACTTTAGGTGCTCTATACCAACAAAGCCAATACTACGATAATTATAGCATCGTTAACAACAACCGCGTTAACAAAGCCAGTGAAGATGAAAAATCTTGGCTAATTAGTGGTAAATATAAAGTTGGTGCAACACCTTGGGCAGTTAAAGCACAGTATGTTAATACCACTGACGAAAAAGGCGTAAAAGATGCTGATGTAAATGAAATCGCAGTTGGTGGAGAATATGCATTCAATAAAGCGACCACGGGTCATATTTATGCAGGGCAAATCAGCCGTGACAATAACAAAGATGACTTGATTGTAGGTACGGGTATTGAATACAAATTCTAATCTAAACATTAGAAAACGTATTATAAAAAACTCATCCTTCGGGGTGAGTTTTTTTGTTGTGACCTTTTTAAAGCCGCAGTGGGTTATAATAGCTACGTATTTACGATGATTACGCACTTATGACAATTAAGCGTTAAAAACTGAGTGTTTTAAAGAGTTTGCGCTTTTGCCCTATATTTTGTAGCGTATTTTTAGTAAAATCCTTCTTTACCAATTACCGACAGAGTACTATGACCAAGTTTATATTTGTGACCGGTGGGGTAGTGTCCTCACTAGGAAAAGGTATTACCGCAGCCTCTCTTGCCGCAGTCCTTGAAGCACGTGGCGTGAGCGTGACGATGACCAAAATGGATCCGTATATCAACGTCGATCCAGGTACGATGAGTCCGTTCCAGCATGGCGAAGTGTTCGTCACCGAAGATGGCGCTGAGACCGATTTGGATTTGGGCTATTATGAGCGCTTCTTACGCCACTCTAAGATGAGTAAGAGTAATAATTTTACCAGTGGCCGTATTTATCAAAACGTTTTGAATAAAGAGCGCCGCGGTGAATATTTGGGTGGTACGGTACAGGTGATTCCGCATATCACTGATGAAATCAAAAGTAAAATTCTTGCCAGTGGCGAAGGCTATGATATCGCCATTATCGAGATTGGCGGTACGGTCGGTGATATCGAGTCACTTCCTTTTATGGAAGCGGTACGCCAAATGCAAGTAGAGCTTGGACGCAATCGCGCCATGCTAATGCATTTGACGCTCGTACCTTATATTGCCAGTGCAGGTGAAACCAAAACCAAACCTACTCAGCATTCAGTAAAAGAGCTACGTTCTATCGGTCTGCAGCCAGATATCTTAATCTGCCGCTCTGACCACCATATCTCACAAGACAACCGTCGCAAAATTGCATTGTTTACCAATGTTGAAGAGCGTGCGGTGATTATGTGTGAAGATGCGCAAAGTATTTATCAAATCCCGCGTACCTTGCATGAGCAAGATCTTGATGATTTAATCTGTGAGCGTTTCGGTCTTGATGTGCCTGAAGCTGATTTGAGTGATTGGGACAAAGTTGTTGAAGCTCAGCTCAATCCTGAATCCACTGTTACCGTGGCAATGGTCGGCAAATATGTCGAGCTGCCTGATGCTTATAAATCGATTAATGAAGCATTATTGCACGCGGGTATCACTCACAAGACAGATGTGAAGATTGATTATATCGATGCCGAACGTTTAGAGGATGACGATAGCTTGTTGGCGCAGCTTAATAATGCCGATGCTATCTTGGTGCCAGGCGGCTTTGGTGAGCGCGGTACTATGGGTAAAATGAAAGCAATTACTTATGCTCGCGAAAACAATGTGCCATATTTAGGTATTTGTCTAGGTATGCAGTTGGCCGTCATCGAATACGCGCGTAATGTGATGAATATCGATGCCAACTCTTCTGAATTTGATCGCAAAACGGCTGAGCCAATCATTGGTCTCATCACTGAGTGGCTAGATGAGCGCGGTGAGCTACAGATTCGCAGTGATGATTCAGATCTTGGCGGCACCATGCGTTTAGGCGCACAGCAAGCTGAGCTGGTCGCTGGTAGCAAGCTGAGCCAAATCTATGGTGCTAGCAATATCACTGAGCGTCATCGCCATCGTTATGAGATGAACAACCGTTATATCGAGCCGTTAGAGCAAGCAGGCATGACGATATCGGGTTATTCTGCCAAGCAGCATTTGGTCGAGTCGGTTGAGATTGCTGATCATCCTTGGTTCGTTGCGGTACAGTTCCACCCTGAATTTACCAGCTCGCCACGTGGTGGTCATCCACTGTTTAACAGCTTTGTAAAAGCCGCAAAAATCTATAGCGACACTAAATAATATTAAAAGCTTTACTGTTTTAAAATGAATTTTTAATATAAATGAAAAGACTGATCTGCGGATTGGTCTTTTTTTTGACTGTTTATTTAGCCATTTTTTAATAGTTTTTTCTAGGGCGTGTCCTCAATTCAATTGATCATATCTAAACGGGCTAAAAATGGCTAAATTTTGCCAAACATCGTTAAATAGCTGGTTAATATCCCGATATTATCTGCGCTATTTTCCTTGTTTGACTGCAATTTATCTCATTTTTATCACCATTTTTAAAATGAGGACACGCCCTAGCAATAGTGGTTTGATTAAGTAATCTACAGTATCAGCGAGATGTAATTACGCTTGGATACTTTTATTCATTGGGCTATCGGTTACAATATGGGAGAGTAATATTAATAATAACTGTTCATAACAACAGTATATAACAATAATGAGGGTCACTACTTTATGGAAAATTTATTAACTGCACAATCGCATATAAAGCTTACGACGCCAAGTGGCAATACGATTAATATAGGCAACGACCAGCCATTTGTATTGTTCGGTGGCATGAATGTTTTAGAATCAAAAGAATTGGCGTTCGAGATTGCCGAGCAGTATGTCGAGATTTGCCAGCGTTTGGGTATCGGCTATGTTTTTAAAGCCAGTTTCGATAAAGCCAACCGTTCAAGTCTGCATTCATATCGCGGCCCAGGTTTAGAGAAGGGTATCGATTGGCTAGGGCAAATTAAAGAAAAGTTCCAAGTGCCGATTATTACTGATGTGCATGAGCCGTATCAAGCCGCGCCCGTCGCTGAGGTTGCGGATATTATCCAGTTGCCAGCATTTTTGTCGCGTCAAACGGATTTGGTGCATGCGATGGCGAAGACCGATGCGATTATCAATATTAAAAAAGCCCAGTTTTTAGCCCCACATGAGATGCGTCACATCGTTAACAAGTGCCTTGAAGGTGGTAACGATAAGCTCATCCTTTGTGAGCGTGGTAGTGCCTTTGGTTATAATAATTTGGTCGTTGATATGCTAGGCTTCGATACCATGAAGCAGATGGATATACCGGTATTCTTTGATGTAACCCATAGTTTGCAGCAGCCGGGCGGTCGTAGTGATAGCGCCGGTGGACGCCGTGAGCAAATCACCACCCTTGCACGTGCAGGTATGGCGACAGGGTTGGCAGGGTTATTTTTAGAAGCGCATCCAAACCCAGAAACTGCAAAATGTGATGGTCCATGTGCGCTGCGTATGAGCCAACTAGAGCCATTCTTACGTCAGCTTAAGAAAATTGATGATTTGGTCAAAGGTTTTGAAGTATTGGATACTCATTGATACGGTACGTAATAAAAGGGCTATATAATGGCAATTCAGATGGCGCAAGTAAGCATCGAAAATATCGATGATGAAGAAGGCTTAGATAGCGTAATGACTGTGCTTAAGAATATCTCAGGCGTGACGGCTATTAATTTGGATCCTAAGCATAATGTCGCAACGGTAAGCTATGATGATACAGATACTAGTATCCATGCCTTAACAGCAGCGATTAGTATGGTGGACTATGTGACTCAGCCATTTCCGATTGATTCACCGCAGAACCCGCACCATAACAATTTATAATTACAAATAGCTATTGCTATAAATTTGTCGATGCGCTCTTTTGCATTTTTATTGATAATTTCCTGTCTTGTTAATAGCATCTCGTTAATAAAGCAACAACCAAACGGTCTTGTTGTCGAGGATAATAGGGCTTATGCTTATTTAATGTAGCTTTGATAGTTGCACTTCCTTTGATAACTTAAAAAATATCAAAGTAAGCATTAACAGAATCACTATTAGAGTTGCTCATTACTAATAAAAATAAGGAGCCCAATATGGCAGATCAAACACGTATTATTAAAATTGACGGTATGACTTGTGGCGGATGCGTAGCAAGCGTACATACGGCAACAGCCGATATTGATGGATTAGAAACTATTACCGTTGACCTCGCTGATAATCTAGCGACGATAACCTTTGATGATAGCAAAACCAGTGCAGAGGCTATTGCTTCAGCTATTGACGATGCGGGATTTGAGGCGACAGTTGCTAACTCATAAATCTCATCTTCTATGTAAAAAACCAGCTAACATGTTATTACAAGCATGATAGCTGGTTTTTTAATGATTAACGATTACGAGTATTCAGTCTCGATACTTTGATACTTTGATACTTTGATACTTTGATACATGGCTACTTTGTCTAAAATGCTCATACTGAATACGATATAACCTAATTGCTTTATTTGAATTTTTTGCCTACCCACTGATATTTTATCGTGGTTCCTACGAATTTATAGGCACCATGACGAGTTTTATTTATGAACGATACCACCCGTACTACCAAAGATGAGTCTTATGATGTCGAAACTGATGTTGAGTCCAACACGCCACTGACCCCGCAACGAGCGCATCTGCAATTAGCGATTGATGGCATGACTTGTCAGGCCTGCGCCTCAAGAATCGAGAAAGTGCTTAACAAAAAGCCTTCAGTGTACGAGGTAAGTGTGAGTTTTGCTGGCGAGACTGCCAATGTTGATTATGATCCAACCCAGACGACGCCCGAACAGGTGACAGAGTGGGTAAATAAAACAGGCTTTGTGGCCAATGTGCAGGCAGCCGATAGCTTATTTGCTCAGACTGACGAAGATACCGCCACTCAATACCCATGGCGTTTGATCGGATTATGGGTTTGTTTGGTGCCATTTTTAGTGGGTATGGCAGGTATGTTGACGGGTTCTGGTATGGCGTGGATGCCGCCAGTCTGGGTTCAGTTTATTTTAGCGACTGTAGTACAGTTTGGCTTAGCGTTACCGTTTTATAAGAGCGCATGGGCATCTATAAAAGGTGGCCTTGCCAATATGGATGTGCTAGTGGTCATTGGTACAATGACGATATGGGCGTATTCGACTTATCTATGGCTCACGCACGGCGATGGTACTTTAAACAGTCTGTTGCAAAGTGGGCATTTGGGTGGACACGGTGCTAGTAACAGCCCAGCCGTATATTTTGAAGCAGGGGTGATGGTCATTGCCTTTGTACGTACGGGTAAATATCTTGAGGAACGTACCAAGAAGCACAGCCTAAACAGTATTGATTTATTATTGTCATTGACACCTGATGAAGTAGAGCAGCAGCAGCCAAATGGTGAATTTCATCGTATTGCATTGTCTGACGTGCAAGTGGATGACGTCTTACGTGCAAAGCAAGGCAGCCGCGTCGCTACAGATGGTACCGTCATAGAAGGCAGCGGTTGGTGCGTGGAGAGTCATTTAACTGGCGAGTCGGTAGCTCTCAAAAAAGAGCAAGGCGATGGATTGCTGGCAGGTGCCTTAGTAGAGAATGGCAGTCTGCTATATTGTGTCAGTGCGAAGGGCAGTGATACTAAGCTTGGTGATATGGTACAAGCGTTGAGTGATGCACAAGGCTCAAAAGCCAATCTAGCGCGTCTCGCGGATCGAGTAACGGCTATTTTTGTGCCTGTAGTGGTAACGATTGCGTTGGTTACTTTTGGGGTCACATGGTGGCTAACAGGTATGGTTGATACTGCTTTAATGCACGCAGTATCGGTATTGGTCATTGCTTGTCCTTGTGCACTTGGTTTGGCCACGCCAGCGGCAATTATGGCGGGTATGGGCGTTGCTGCGCGTCATGGTGTGTGGTTCAAGGATGCGCAAAGTCTTGAGGCAGCAGGTAATATAGATACGGTAGTACTCGATAAAACAGGTACATTGACTATTGGTAAACCTACTATCGTCGATCATGTCATGGTGGATAAATCGCTTGCTGTGGACGATGTATTGCAGATTGCGGCCAGTGTCGAGGCGCATGCCAGTCATCCATTAGCAACTGCTCTGGTAAACACAGCTAAAGACCGTCAACTGTCTCTATTTAATGTGACTGATATTAGTGTGATAAAAGGCGCTGGTATACAAGCAAGTATCGAAGGGCTTGGGCTGATAAAAGTTGGGACAGCAGAGTTTGCGAACTTGACGTTACCAAGATTCATGCCAAAAGTATGGCAAATTGCCAGTACCGTTGCGATTAGTATCAACGATGAGCCACTAGGCGCGTTTGCCCTAGCTGATGACTTAAAGGCAGATACGCCGCAAGCAATCGCTGCACTACAAGATGCGGGTATCAATGTTATCTTGATGAGTGGTGATAAGCAGTCCGTCGTCGATCATGTAGCAGGGCAGTTGGGTATTGATAAGGCTTATGGCAAGATGAGCCCACGTGACAAGGCCAGTCAAATTGCACTATTGCAAACTGCTGGTCATAAGGTAGCGATGGCAGGAGACGGCGTCAACGATGCGCCAGCGATGGCTACTGCCGATGCCAGTTTTGCAATGTTTGAGGGGACTGATGTCGCTCAGCATAGTGCCTCTGCACGTCTAATGGGTGAGTCGCTCATGCATATCGATGCGGCACAAAAAATCGCTCAAGCAACGCTGCGCAATATTAAACAAAATCTGTTTTTTGCCTTTATTTATAACTGTCTTGGCATTCCGCTTGCTGCATTTGGATTTTTGAATCCGATGATTGCAGCGGCTGCTATGGCGCTTAGCTCCATCTCAGTACTCATGAATGCACTACGATTGACACGGTTTAAGACAGAGGTTGAGTTAGATAATACGGTATCCACCTCTCATACGGATAAAGAGCGTTTAGCAAAAGGGTAGCTATCATATTTGCTTTAAGCTTCTATAAATATAAAACAGACAGGCATCGCATATATGTATCTATAAGATTGTTTTTATGACGGCAAGTCGGTGTAAGATAAGGGAAGTTTGGTAAAATATATGCTATGATGCCAAGCACTATAGCCGACTATTAATCTGCTTTATATCCCTCTAATTGCTAAGTAACGATAGCCAAAAAATAGAAAGGTATAAAGGGTTTTTAGGACTACGCGCTATATGATATTTTGCTTTATCTTTTTTGTATGCTAGCTGCCGTTATTTATCTCACAAACTTGGCATGACCAAAGGAATTAACAGACATTATGTACGCTGAAGAAACCAACAACGTCACCGCAATTAAAGACATTCGCGCTCGTGAAATTTTAGACTCGCGCGGCAACCCAACTATCGAAGCTGATGTTATCTTAGCTGACGGTACTGTCGGCCGTGCTGCTGCTCCAAGTGGCGCATCAACAGGCTCACGTGAAGCGCTTGAGCTACGTGATGGCGACAAGACCCGCTTTATGGGTAAAGGCGTCAAAAAAGCCGTTTCTAATGTCAACAGTCAAATCCGCAGTGCCTTGATTGACAAAGATGTGACTGAGCAACAGGCGATTGATGATGCCATGATTGCGCTAGATGGTACAGAAAACAAAGAAAGCTTGGGTGCTAACGCCATGCTAGCTGTGTCACTTGCTACGGCCAAAGCGGCAGCCAAGTCACAGAATCTGCCATTACATCAATATATTGCCAATCTACGTAATCAAACGTCGTTGACCATGCCTGTACCAATGATGAACATCTTGAACGGTGGTGAGCACGCGGATAACACGGTTGATATCCAAGAGTTTATGATTGAGCCTGTAGGCTTCACAAGCTTCTCAGAAGCGCTACGTGCTGGTACAGAGATTTTCCATAGCTTAAAGTCTGTATTGAAATCACAAGGTTTAAACACTGCCGTTGGTGATGAAGGTGGTTTTGCACCGAACCTACGTAGCAACGAAGAAGCCATCACGGTTATCATGCAAGCGATTGAGCAGGTTGGCTACAAAGCTGGTGAAGATATTCATCTTGCGCTAGATTGTGCAGCTAGTGAATTTTACAAAAACGGTCAATACGTCTTAGCAGGCGAAGGTAATAAAGCCTTTGATAGCCAAGGATTCTCAGACTATCTAGTTGGGCTAGCACGTCAGTATCCTATTATCTCTATCGAAGATGGTCTTGATGAGTCAGATTGGGACGGCTGGAAGTATTTGACCGAGCAGATTGGCGATAAAGTTCAATTGGTTGGTGATGATTTGTTTGTGACCAATCCTGCAATCTTGCAAGAAGGTATTGATAAGCATATTGCCAATGCTATTTTGATTAAATTTAATCAAATTGGCACCTTGTCAGAAACGCTAGATGCGATTTATATGGCTAAGGAAAATGGCTATGCAACTATCATTTCACATCGTTCAGGTGAAACTGAAGACAGCACCATTGCAGACTTGGCTGTTGGTACCGCTGCTGGTCAGATCAAAACTGGCTCACTATGCCGTTCAGACCGCGTAGCGAAGTACAACCAATTGCTACGTATCGAGCAGCAAGTACGTGCAAGCTACCGTGGCCGTGAAGAGTTTATTGGTCTACGTGGCTAAAAGTTTGACTGGATCTTTGGCGTATAGTATACGTTAAGTAATATACGCTAAAAAGCCTAAACTCATCAGCTGAAGTCAATATTTAGGCGATATATAATCATTTGTATATCGCCTAATCAGCTTAAAATTTACTATCCTCTTTTATACCGTTTGGCGTTATCACCTTATGAAATATTTTAGCCAATTTATACTACTTGCTTTAGCCGTTGCAGTACTTTTAGGATTGCAATATCAGTATTGGTTGGGTGAAAATGGCCGCTTTGAGCATAATAAGTTGACAGCTCAAATCGAAGAGCAACAACGTTTGAATGACAATCAAGTTGCAGCAAACAACTTACTACGCACCGATGTTCAAGATTTAAAAACGGGACTTGAGGCCGTAGAAGAGCATGCTCGCTTAGATTTAGGTTTAATCAAACCCAATGAGACTTTTGTCCAAGTATCCACCGCACCAACCACGCATAGCAACTATTAGCTTTATAAATACACTAGCTTTTACAAATACACTATTCTTCACGACATGAATTAATTTTCATGATGCAGCATCATAATGTTGTTATTTGACACCATTCATCATACTTGACACCTGCTTTATTCCTCTTTACATATACTGTCATGGGCTCAAACCATGAGTACACTACTATGAATACAACCCCTAATATACATGCCATGATCGTCGCAGCTGGTCGCGGCAGCCGTTTTGGTGCGTCTATCGCCAAGCAATATACAATGCTAGAAGGTCAGACGCTATTGCAGCATAGCGTGGCACGACTTGCTTGTAGCGATTACATTGATAAGTGTCTATTGGTCATATCAGCCGATGACAGCACGGCGCAACAATTAGAGTTTGCCCTTCCTATAAGCTATGCAGTCGGCGGAGCAGAGCGTTGGCAGTCAGTACAGTCGGGCGTTGAGGCAGTTAGTCAGACAGGTGCTGATGATTCAGATTTGGTGCTTATTCATGATGCAGCACGTCCCGCTGTACCAAGTTCAGATATCGATCAAGTGATTGAAGCAGCGATGCTGGAGCCCTACGGCGCTATTCTAGCGACACCAGTGGCCGATACGTTAAAAGCTTCCTATCAGCAAGCTACAACTACAGAAGAGAGTCATGCACACTCTTATGCCAAATCTACCATGGATCGTAGCAACATGTGGCAAGCACAAACCCCGCAAGTTTTTCGCTTAGGTCAATTGAAAAAAGTCCTAAATCATGTATTTGAGCATCAGCTAAGTATCACAGATGAAGCCAGTGCTTTTGAACAACTAGATTTACCAATACGCTTAGTCTCTGGTAGTCGCCAGAATATAAAACTGACCTATCCTGATGATGCGGTACTGTTAACAGCGATTATGGCGCTTCAGTCTTAGTTTCAACTCTGCTTCCGCTAACGAGCATCAGTTTTACTCCTTTTATACTTAATGGTGGTCATGATAAGAATTATGGCTTCAGTAGCCACTATATCCTCGTTAGACTTTTCTGTACTATTCTTAAAAATTAATGAATCCAAAAATAATCTATTACTAAAGCCTATACCGAGAATATATATAATCTACTTTGGAGTATAATATGGTTATTACATATGTTTTTTGTGTCTGAGCGGGCCTATGTCCAGTAATAGGTTGCTTTAATGACCAAACTAACCTATGATGTAACTAACTTAATACAATTAATATAAAAACTTATAAAATCAATAATATATCAGACCGATTCATTACGCTTAGTTATGTTGTCTCTATATTTTTTCTGAAGTTAGTATGATTGTTTTAGCGACATTTACCTGATAATAGGGAGAAGCTGATTGTCAACAATCAACGATTCAACAAATCCAGTAACGCCAGATCTCTGCCAGCTTGTATATATAAGCCGGATTACCTCTACTGGTCTTTCAAGTCCTAGCACGCTTAATGATATCTCAGAGACCGCGGTTGAACGCAATCAAATAGATAATATCACAGGTATTCTTTGCTATGGCAATGGCTACTTTTTACAGTGTGTCGAAGGCTCAGAGCAGGCACTAACCAATCTAAAAAATCGTTTGTTGGTAGATGATCGACATAAAGAATTAAAGATTTTAGATTTTTCTGAAATTACTAAACGCCGTTTTGCCAGTTGGTCATTACGTTCAATTACCCTTGAGCGTTGGATGACTAAAGAGCCTGAGCTTAAAAAGTTAATGCCATTTAAGCCGTATGAGTGGGGTTCTAATGAGTGGCAGAAGTTCTTAGACATATTGCAGGGCTACTATGAAGAGCAAACGAGAACAGGTAACGTCGATACGCCACCTGTCAAATATAGTACGCTAGGGGTCACTTTAAGTAAGGTTGTAGGGCAGCATCAGGCGTTCTTTTTAATCCAGACGATATTGGGATTGATGATAGTGGCTACGTTGCTATGGTTACTGCTGTAATCGCTAGATATGAATAAAGTTGTATATTAAGCAAAGCGATATTTATACGTAATAAGATAGTCAAATAAAAAAAAGCCAGCATTCAATTGATGCTGGCCTTTTTTATTTAAAAAAATAAGTTGGCTCTTAATGAGAGACGTAAAAAAACCCAATTCATAATAAATTATGAATTGGGTTTTGGTGGTACGCTTGTTAGTCTAATATAATGCTAAGCAATAATGCTAACAAGTGACGCCAAATAGTGGCGTCCCCAGGGGGATTCGAACCCCCGTTACCGCCGTGAAAGGGCGGTGTCCTAGGCCTCTAGACGATGGGGACTAGTAACAACACTTCAACTGCTTTCACCATTTATGCTGAAGTGGTGCGTATTTTAATAGCGTCGGCGCTTCCTGTCAAGCCTTTTTCTACGTCTTTTTAAAATTAAATATCTTTTTTTAATTGCGCGCCGAGGATGTAGGTCATTTCGCTTTAAATGATAGCGAATCCATAAAGAAGTACAGGCGCTAATCGTCAATGCAAGCAGCATATAACCGAGAATGGTGCCCCATAACTTGAGCTGTGGATCCATAATAAAGTCCCTCCTATTAATCTTGATAGTGCTTGCTATCAAGACAGTGTGAGCAACTTGAACCATCTATAGGATATAACTACATCGCTTAAGAGTGATATTTTATCATCAGACCGTTATTCATATCGAATAGAACAACTATGTCTGTAATCAATAAATAGTTCCGTCTATTTATTATGATATCAATCATATCCCTATTGATTGCCAAATCAAGATGTCAAAGTCATCAAGTATTACAAATAGCACTATTATGTATGATTGGCAATATAGGATATGTGACTTATTGACTGTCGCTATCAGTTGACTCTTCTTTCGCGTCTTCATTGTGTAGCGCATTGGCCAACATGGGATAGCTATTCAGTATATGACAGAATAGCTCAGCAGTCTTTTGAGTGTCATACAAGGCTGAGTGAGCATTTTTACCATCAAACTCTAACCCTGCTGCCTTACAAGCGCGTGCTAGGACCGTTTGACCAAAGGCTAATGCTGATAAGGTAACGGTATCGAATACTGAAAAGTTATGAAATGGATTGTGGTTTTTGCTATTGGTTCGTAGCACAGCTGCATTCAAAAAAGCCAAGTCAAAATGGGCATTGTGTCCAATTAAGACACATTGACGGCATTCTTCATCACGGCGTACGTCTTTTAACCCTTTAAAGATGCGGCGCAATGCTGTTTTTTCATCTTCAGCAATGGCTTTACGCATTGGGTTTTTAGGGTCAATACCGGTAAAGGCAAGCGCACTTGGCTCTAAGTTTGCGCCTTCAAAAGGCTCAATATGAGCGTTAAAAGCTTCACCTGGATAAAATACACCTTGCTCATTTAGCAAGACGGGAATGCAGGCAATTTCTAACAGGGCATCGGTCTGGGCGTTGAAGCCTGCTGTTTCCACGTCGACGACGACAGGCAAGAACTTGCGAAAGCGGTCTTTCAAGGCCATAGGCGCTTGCTCATCTGTCGCTGAGGCTGCATCTTTAGGAGAAGTATTTAGAGTAGCATTAAGACTGGCAGATTTAGGGTGTGATAAGTCTTCGTCAGGCAAGGTCGCTATGTTTTGATTGGTCATATAAAGTTAAATCACTTTTATCAGTCGTACTAATATATCAAATAAGAAATAAGCATCCTATGATATTAACTGTACCTTTAGTACAAAGAAATCTACTACAAAGGTATCATTAATATCATAGGATAAAATAATAGGTCGTTTATTGAAGGCTAAGCTTTGCGTGCGTTAAGCCTTAATTGACCAATGTAGCGTCTCACCTGCCATCAAGGGCGTCAATGATGCACCATCAAAATAAGGATAGTCAGTCGGTACTTGCATAGGCGTGTTGACAAGCGTGATCGTACTTTCATTCAGAGGTAAGCCATAGAACTGAGCGCCAAAACGACTAGCGAAACCTTCAAGCTTATCTATTTTTCCAACACTATCAAAGGCGGTCGCATACAAAGGCAGCGCCGTGGCTGCACTATAGCAACCGGCACAGCCACAAGCGGCTTCTTTTTTGTCTGTCGCATGTGGCGCAGAGTCAGTACCCAAGAAGAACTTTGGATTACCACTAGTAGCTACATCTAATAGCACTTTTTGGTGGCTCTCACGCTTCAAAATAGGTAGGCAATAAAAATGCGGTTTGATGCCACCAACCAATAGATGGTTGCGGTTAAACATCAAGTGCTGCGGCGTAATAGTCGCAGCAACATGGTTGCCTTGCGACAATACAAAATCTGCCGCATCGCTGGTAGTGATGTGCTCTACTACTATTTTCAACGTAGGGAATTTCACGATAATTTGTGCCAGCACTTCATCTAAGAAACGCTTTTCACGATCAAAGATATCTATATGGTCTTGGGTTACCTCACCATGGATTAGCAATGGCAAATTATATTTTTCTAATGCTTCAAAGACATCGACACAGGCATTAATATTAGTGACGCCATCTGCAGAGTTGGTAGTTGCTCCAGCAGGATAGAGTTTGACAGCTTGTACGATACCTGACTGCGCTGCCAACTCGATATCTTGGGCAGTGGTATTATCCGTTAAGTATAGAGTCATACGCGGATCAAAAGCTGACTTGCGCTCAAGACTTAAATCACTTGCTGCCAAAGTTTCCATGATACGTGCGCGGTAGGCAATCGCATCTTGCGCATTTTTGACTGGAGGCACAAGGTTAGGCATACAGATGACACGGTTGAAGCTGCTTGCTGCATGCGGTACGGTCGTGCTCAAGGCTAGATCGTCACGCAAATGAATATGCCAGTCATCTGGCTGAAGGATGGTCAATTCTCTAATCGAATCAGTCATAGTGTCAAAGCGCTCTATATCGTCAAATAAAGGAAACAAAAGGGAGTGTTACTGTGGGTCTATCATAACAGATTTGCCCACTTGACTAAATATAAGGCTAGATATCTGTACATAATTCATCGAGCTAAGATTAATATCTTGTCGTTAAATGATGTTTAAATCCTAGTGGCAAAAATGAGGTTGACTAGAATTTAAGTCAAAAGCGCACGCCTTATGGCAGTTAGACTTTTGCCCATAGTAAATATGATGTACACTGAGCAGGTAATTATCGTTCGACTTGCTTTCGATTTGATCGTCGCCTTTTCTAAAACTATATTTCATAATGGGAGTTCTTCATGGCTCAACTTGATCCAAAAAATATCAATAAAATCGTCTTGGCTTATTCAGGTGGTCTTGATACCTCAATCATAGCTAAATGGCTACAAGAAACTTATGATGCGGAAGTAATCACCTTTACCGCTGATATCGGTCAAGGCGAAGAAGTTGAGCCAGCACGAGCCAAAGCTCAAGCAATGGGTATCAAGCATATCCATATCGAAGATTTGCGTGAAGAGTTCGCTCGTGATTATGTATTCCCTATGTTCCGTGCTAACGCCATTTACGAAGGTGAGTACTTGCTAGGTACGTCTATTGCTCGTCCATTGATTGCCAAGCGTTTGGTTGAGATTGCTAAAGAGCATAACGCCGATGCTATCAGTCATGGTGCGACTGGTAAAGGCAATGACCAAGTTCGTTTTGAGCTAGGTGCAGTCGCCTTATCACCAGACGTAGTAACTATTGCTCCTTGGCGCGAGTGGGATCTATCAAGCCGCGAAAGCTTGATGAAGTATGCTGAAGAGCATGATATCGCAATCGATTATGCGGGCAATAAGAAAAAGTCTCCTTACTCAATGGATGCTAACTTACTGCATATCTCTTATGAAGGCGGTGTTCTAGAAGAACCGTATACTGAAGCAGAAGATGACATGTGGCGCTGGTCTGTCAGCCCAGAAGAAGCACCTGATGAAGCGCAATATCTAGAACTAGAATACGAAAAAGGCGACATCGTTGCTATCGATGGTGAAGCACTTAAGCCTTATGAAGTCATGATTAAGCTGAACGAAATCGGTGGCAAACACGGTATCGGCCGTTTAGATATCGTTGAAAACCGTTACGTAGGCATGAAGTCACGTGGTTGCTACGAGACGCCAGCGGGTACTATTATGTTAAAAGCGCATCGCGGTATTGAGTCGTTAACGCTTGATCGTGAAGCTGCCCATCTAAAAGATGAGCTAATGCCACGCTATGCAAAAATCATCTACAATGGCTATTGGTTCAGCCCTGAGCGTATGATGCTACAAGCATTGATTGACAAGTCACAAGAATACGTCAACGGTACGGTTCGTGTAAAACTGTATAAAGGTAGCGTGAGTGTTGTTGGTCGTAAGTCTGACGATTCATTATTTGATGAAAAAATCGCTACTTTCGAAGATGATGCGGGCGCTTATGATCAAAAAGACGCAGAAGGCTTTATCCGTCTAAATGGCTTACGTCTAGCTATCGAAGCTAGCCGTGGTCGTGATTTATCTAAGTAAGTTTTTGGGCTGCTTATAGTCAATTCGTAACTTAGATCGCACAACAAAAAAGAGACTCTATGTTGATAGGGTCTCTTTTTTTATGGCTAGTAAATGGTTGCTAAAACGGTTGCTTTGAGGGTAGCTATTTCAAAAGTAAAAGGCTTTACTCAGCTTTTTCTGTCTCTACAACGTCAGGTTCGTCTTCATCTACCATTACAATGGCCACATCTTGCTGTTGACGCTCATCAATAGCATCTTGTTCTAACACTTCTTCAGTTGCCAGGATTGCACCGTCAGATTTTTGCGATTGGTATTTCAAGGT
This sequence comes from Psychrobacter sp. MES7-P7E, assembly GCF_002863645.1. Classification (NCBI taxonomy): domain Bacteria; kingdom Pseudomonadati; phylum Pseudomonadota; class Gammaproteobacteria; order Moraxellales; family Moraxellaceae; genus Psychrobacter; species Psychrobacter sp. MES7-P7E. Next base: position 66,913 of record NZ_PJBU01000076.1, read on the forward strand.
AGCGAGTGCACCAAGGACACCAACGACAAGTATGATGATAAGAATGACAGGATTTTTCCATAGTGGTGTGGAAGCCTCATATTCGATAGGCTTTTCACTAGTGGTGGTCGGTGTATTGTCGTTATTGCCGCCGATTAGTCCCAAACTTACTAAAGGCGGTTTAGGTGGATTGGCTGGTTCAGAATTAACGCGCAGTCGATTTCGACTGAGATAGATATCTGAGATTTTGGCTAATTGAAGCAGCCAACGTTGATGTGGTAAGGCAACGGCATGCATCTCGGTAAATACCAGCATATCGTTGTGACGACCTTGCTGTAGATTATCAGGTGAGCGTCCAATGGCTTTTAAGTAATTGCCTGTTGCCATTTGCATGTCTTGCACCGGTTCATAGTTTTCAGGTTTGAATCCGGTCAGCTCATACCAGTAAGGATCAAAAGAAGGTGGAGTGCTTGATAACTGCTCAGCATTTAATAACGTACGTTCCGCATTACTCTCTGAGTTATTCTCTATCGCTTCAACAGCTTCAGTAGTTGATTCGGGCAGGTCACTATTGCTTTCTGTCTCAGCAGATAAGGTGTGCGTATGCTCTGGGCTAAATCGGGCTGCTGATAAAAACTGTGGTTGTAGCGCAAACCATTTATTGATTTCATCACTGTCTAGTTGACTGTATTCTGTCAGAATAGCCAATTCACGCAGCACAATCACGCACAAGGAGGTGAGTAGAGTTTGAGCCTGCTGCATCGATGCATCAATCTTCTCAGCGATATGTTCGCTTGCCTTTATGACACGGGCATTATCGCTGAATACGGCATCTGCCGCATCGTGACGATGATAGAGTGTGGCGCTAATGGTGGCAAAGTTCATTGAGTTATACTGCCGTAACTCTTTGACAGCACTACGACCAAACAGCTTTTTACTGACTGCTTGTCCCTGATGACGCTGTTGATAGGCGAGCAGCGCACTTACGATGGCTTGTAGACTGGCATCCATCCCTAAGCGAGCTTGCGGTAGAGAGAGCTGTGCCGCATCGGCCAAAAGTGACAGCATAGGCTGGGTATCATGATATAAAAAATCATACATCGACACACGTGTCGGTGAAATAGTCGTCATAATCTGCTAGCATCAAAAAGTGTGCCCCTATATTACGGTGCCAAATGTCTTGATACAATCCCTTGATAATAGAAATTTTCAATCATTTTACTAATAACCTTGATAGTAATCTGATGAATGACTGATAGTCGGAAGCATTTATGACCAATAATAAGACGCTTGATAAACAACTCGTGATTAATATCGCTGAGCAAACATTGACGATGTACCAGCAGCAAACTGAGGTTGCGAGATACGTAGTCTCCACTGCAAAGAATGGTATTGGTAGTCAGCAGGATAGTGGTTGCACACCGCTCGGTAGGCATATCATTGAACAAAAAATAGGTGGTAGCGAGCCTATGAATGCGGTATTTGTTGGGCGTGTGCCGACAGGTGAGATATACGATGCAAATCTTGGTGAGCTACATCCAAAGCGTGACTGGATATTGAGCCGTATTCTCTGGTTAAGCGGTCTTGAAGAAGGGTTAAACAAAGGTAGCAATAGCCAAGGTGGCTGCGATACTTATGAGCGCTATATCTATATTCACGGTACACCAGATACTGAACCAATGAGTATTCCGCTATCACATGGCTGCATCCGTATGCGTAATGAAGATATTGTAGAATTATTTGAGCAAGTAGAAGAGGGTATGCCTGTTACGATTGTGGCTAATTAGGACATGTTGCACATTTAGCTATGGCGCTGACAGAAACTATTTAAACACAATAAAAAAAGACAGCTAGTTATATAACTAGCTGTCTTTTTTATTGAGTGAGTTTACTTTATGAAAGCAGTATCCCTCATAAAAATGATACTACTATTACCAAAACGTTGAGCTGTCCGCAAATTTTGCTAACCGTGCATCAATATGACTCTGGTCATCAGTCAGTATGGCCGTAAACCAACCCGCACCATATAAAGCATTAGTATCTGTTGTTGATTTTAACTCATAGAACTGCTGATATTGATTATCATCGTTTAGTTGTTCTAACGCTTTTTGCGTTTTTATCAGCCTTTTTAGCCAACGTTTGGTTTTCTTTTTAGCTTTTTTCTTACTTAGTAAAGGCGTAGAAAATTCACTGATGTAACGCAAATCTCTTAACTGATTAAGCAGCTCGCTTTCAGGTTGGTCATTATCAGCAGTGTCTGTGTTTACCTCGATGTCATCGCTCACAAGCTCAGCAACACTTACTTCGTCACTTACTTCATCACTTATTTCGTCAGCTTTTTTATTGGTTTTAAGGCATTTTTTATATTGTTTAGAGAGGATTTTCGTTAGCTTATCGCGGGCAAGCTGATCAGTCTGAGGTTCAATGCTTGGGTCGCTCATAGTAAAGGCAATCAGCTCTAGCAAGGTTATCTGAAAGTCATTGGCTTGCAGCGTATTGATAGGTGTGATCTTGATATTTTCGATATCTGTCGTCCAGTCAACGGCAGGCGCGCCACATGCTTGTAGCTCAGGTTCGATCTGTGCGTTGATATAAGCAAGTTGATAGTAATCGCTAAGTAAGGTTGCAGTTTGCTTTAGTATCGGTAGCCATTCAGGATTAATTTCATCAGAGAAGTCGGTAAATGCTTTCAACGCAGTACGCAAGCGATCAATACCAATCCGTAACTGTAGAATATGATCGTCATCTATGCTGCCAGCGACGATAGCACTGCTGTTTGGTAATATCTGCAATAAGCAATTGTGTACGACCGCACGTATAAAGGCAGGTGCGCTGCTGTCTTTGTCTATTTGCAATTGACTTAGGTTTGCGTTGACTGCTGGACTGTGATTTTGTCCGTTAATAAGTAAGCTACCGTTTTCAGCTTTGGTAACGGTAGATAGACACAGCTTATAGCGCTTGCACCATGTTTTGGCAGTCGTAAATAGAAAATCTAAATCTCCTGACACCAATTCAAATTCTATCTCTTGAATAGCTTTGCGTAGCGAGTCATCAGTACCATGAATAATCTCTCCCTGATCATAAGCCATTTCGATACAGTTATCGGTTTCATTCTCATTACTTTCTGTTAGCAACCGCGTAGTGCGCTCGACGTCAGTCACATAAAGTCGTGTTAGCGTCTTTGCTAGCTTTTTGAGTTTAAAGTCAGCCAATGCTGCAGCGATTGGGGTGTCTTCATATATCGTTAAATCAGGCATCAGCTCATTATTATTGAGCATTATTTGTACTTGCTCATTATTATTGAGCATTATTTGTACTTGCTCATTATCGAGTACGGCATTGTGCTCCAAGCGTGCCGCGATACCATCACCACCAGCTTTAATGGTTTGTACCCATGTATCGCCTTCTTTGCGAATACGCAGACCGATACCTGCCTGTGCAAGCTGTTGGTCAGGCGTATCGTAATAGTGTGCAGCCAGTTGTGTCACTTGTGAGGATTTAACGTGCGTTTGACGCATTAATCCCTTCAGTCGTGACTCTGGTACCAAAAACTTCAGCTCTATCTCTTGCATATTAGCTCCTAATAATTCTGACTAATGGCTCTGATCGATGGTTGTGATAAACAATTATTAGTCTACCATTCTCTGATTATTTAAACCGCAATAAAAAACCGCCCTACATGATGTAGGGCGGTTTTTTGATAAATACTGCTAGTCTGTCGGTTATTAGAACTGGTTCATCGTGTTCTTGCCGCCGCCAGCTTTCAGAGCGTTATCGCCTGAGAAGATTTCTTTGTGGTCATCGCCAAGGTCTGAACCAGCCATTGCTTGGTGCTTAACACAAGAGATACCTTCGCGGATTTCTTTACGCTGTACGCCAGCTGCATAAGCAAGCATGCCTTCTTCACCGAAGTAGCCTTTAGCAAGTTCATGAACGCTAAGAGCAGTCGTGTGGTAAGTCGGTAGCGTGATTAAGTGATGGAATACACCAGCTTCACGTGACGCATCACGTTGGAAGTTTTTAGCGGCTACGTCAGCGGCTGCATCAAGCTCAGTACCGTCGTAATCAGCACTCATCAAGTCATCTTTATTGTATGCAGAGATATCTTTGCCTTCTTCTTCCCACTGAGCGATAACTTGCTTACGGAAGTTAAGCGTCCAGTTGAATGATGGGCTGTTGTTGTATACAAGCTTGGCTTTAGGCTGTTGCTCTTTAATACGGTCAACCATCATTTTGATGTGCTCTACGTCTGGAGTCGGTGTTTCGATCCATAGTAGGTCAGCGCCGTTTTCTAGAGCAGTTACACAGTCAAGTACAACACGGTCAATGTTGGTCTCTTCACGGAACTGATATAGACCGTTAGGTAGACGAACTGGGCGTACTAGTTTGCCATTGTGCTTAAGTAGGCTGTCGTTTTCTTGAGCATTTTCTAGCGTTACTTCTTCCATTTCGATGAAATCGATGTATTTAGAAGCAAGATCGCCTGGCTCATTTGATACTGGAATTTTTTGCGTTAGTGATGCGCCTTCAGAGTCAGTACGAGCAACGATAACGCCATCTTCAACACCAAGCTCTAAGAATGCATAACGGATAGCGTTTAGCTTAGAGATGAAGTCTTCATGTGGCACAGTGACTTTACCAGCCTGGTGACCACATTGCTTAGCGTCAGATACTTGGTTTTCAACCTGAATGGCACAAGCGCCAGCTTCGATCATTTGCTTAGTCAATAGGTAAGTGGCTTCTTCATTACCGAAACCTGCATCGATATCAGCGATGATTGGCACAACATGTGAATCAAAGTTTTCGATTTTTTCTAGGATAGCTGAAGTGTCTTGGCCAGCTTCTTCAGCAGCGTTTAGCTCACGGAAGTAGTCGTTCAATACTTTAGCATCTGCTTGACGTAAGAAGGTGTAGATTTCTTCGATTAGTTTAGGTACTGATGTTTTTTCGTGCATAGATTGGTCAGGTAGTGGACCAAACTCAGAGCGTAGGGCAGCTACCATCCAACCTGAAAGGTAGATATAAGTTTTAGAAGTCGTACCGAAATATTTTTTCTTAGCGTACATAGTTTGCTGTGCAACAAAACCATGCCATGCACCTAAAGACTGCGTGTACTGAGACGTATCATTGTCATAATCTTCCATGTCTTGACGCATGATTTTTGCAGTATATTTTGCGATATCCAAACCCGTTTTGAAACGGTTCTGTGACATCATACGTGCAGCATCAACTTCGCTAATGTTCTGCCAGTTGCCGTGCTTTTGCTTTAATTCACGTACTAAGTCGATCGCTGATTTATATGCAGTTGACATCTATAGTCTCCTTGGTGGGGTGTAAAAACAAATAAGTTAATTGTTAAAATAATGGGTCTGTCGTTTTACTAAAATCCGCTTTACTAAAACCTTTGTACTAAAAAGTAATATTCAAAATTTGGTCTATCGTTTATCTATCGAAGCTCTATTTACCCTAAACAAACCGTTAGGCTATTACAAGAAGTTTGCTGAACTCAACAGTTGAAAATAATTGCTGGTTTATAAATATTCATCGATTCTCACTATATATCTAAAAGGTATCTGAATATTTAATAGGCAGTGATGTCATAATTGGTAGCAAGAGATGTTACAATAATGAGGTCAATTAACCGTATTTAACGACTGATAAAAACCATTAATATATTACTTAGCGATAATATTTAATCGGATAAAAACAGCTTATGAACCTAACGTTCGTCCTCTATGCTGCAAATCCTTTATAGAACTCACTATAACCACCTTACCAAGATTTATCTAATTTATGATAGTTATCTTTGGTATTTCTGTATGATATAATGTTTATATAACAGGGTCTTACGATAGGTTTAATGAGTTATAATGGATAGCTAATAGAAAAATCCAGAACAAAATTAGTAAAAAATAATGAAATTATGCTGTTATAGCGCACAAATCACCGTAGCAGCACTACAAATGCCAGCCTTAATATGGCGTTTATTCAAAAGCCAAGAGAACCAAATATGAATTTGCAGCGGGTTGATTTAAATTTATTAGTCCATCTAGATGTGTTGCTACGAGAAAAAAACGTTACTCGCGCAGCCGAGCAGCTTGGGATTACTCAGCCTGCTATGAGTAATATCTTGCGCCGTTTGCGTAAGCTGTTTAATGATCCATTATTGGTACGCTCGTCTGAGGGTATGACACCGACTGAACGCGCCCTTGAGCTACAGCCACGTATCCGCGAGATACTCGCTGATTTGACTCAAGTGTTGGAGCCACGTACCGAATTCCGCCCTTATAGTACCTCTCGTGTGTTTCGTATTATGACATCGGATTATGCTGAAGCGACCCTAGTACCTAAGCTGGTAAAAGCACTACGTTCTGAAGCACCTAATGTGATTTTGGACTTTTTGACTCCATCAGACGTCTCTTATCGAGATATGGAGCAGGGACGAGTTGATTTAGCGATTAACCGTTTTAATGAGATACCACAAAGCTTTCATCAGGTTTTGGTATGGCGTGATACATTTAGTTGTTTACTGTCGTCTGAAAGTCCTTATGCCAATCGTTTTAATCTGAAAAACTACCTTAAAGCACAGCACGTATGGGTATCTAAAACCGGTATGGGTGTGGGTTTTGGGGTTAATCCAGAGAAATCTGGTGGACTAGGATCTATCGATCAGGCCCTACAGCGCCTTGGGCAAAAACGTCAAATCAGTGTCTTTACTCGACACTATCAAATGCCTGCTATGCTTGCAGCAAATAAAGATTTGATAGCGACTTTGCCCACGCGTGTGGCAAGAATGCAGGCAAATAACGACAGCATTATGATGGAAGATCCGCCGTTTTTTATTCCTGAGTTTGAGCTTACGATGGCATGGTCTCCTTTGTTGCAGCATCACCCAGCCCATCGCTGGTTACGTCAGTTAATTATGCATGTGGCACGACAAGTCGTTGCTGAAGAAGAAAATCCACCACAAGAGATACCGGTTATTAATCATTTGTTTTGATTGGTTTGTGTGAGTTAAATCTATCTTTTATTAGAGCAGAATATTTTTGATTATCTGAATTTTAATAAAAATACTTTTCTTTAGCTCCCACTATATA